>JANMMR010000209.1:0-18159 GCA_031373455.1 Rhodoferax sp. | reverse complement strand
CATGCGGGCGGCCATGCCCTGCATCCCGTTGCCCATGGTGGCAAACTCGACATTGTGCCAGGCGGAAAAGCTCTCCAGCTGGGTCCAGCCTTGCCAGGCGATGGTAATCGGGCATTTGTGGCCACTGGCCTTGAGTTTGGCGGCGGCCAGCGCCACCTCGGGCCAGGTGGCGGGCGGCTTGCTGGTATCGATGCCGGCCGCCTTGAAGGCATCCTTGTTGAAGTAGAACACGGTGGTGGAACTGTTGAACGGGAAGCTCAGCATCTGGCCGTTGGGCGCCGTGTAGTAGCCGGCGACGGCTGAAACATAGTCCTTCGGTTCGAACTTCTCGCCCGAGTCCTTCATGATCTTGCCCACGGGCACGGACACGCCCGTGTTGGCCATCATGGTGGCGGTGCCGACTTCGAATACTTGAAGAATGTGTGGGGCATTGCCGGCACGAAAGGCGGCTACCGCTGCGGCAAATGACTCGGCGTAGACGCCCTTGAAGGTCGGAACAACCTTGTAGGCCTTCTGGCTGGCATTGAAGTTGTTCGCCAGGTCATTCACCACCTGGTTGTTGACTGCGGTCATCGAGTGCCACCACTGGATTTCGGTTTGCGCCAGGGCGCCAAAACTAAGGGCCGTGGCTGCGATGGCCGTTGCTGCAATCTTGAATTTCATGCGGACTCCTGATTTGAAAGGCTGGACATTAGACTGCCAGTATGACAGCGCCGTGACGCCTTGATTACAAGACGCTGACGCGGTTGAGGCAATGGGGTTTACCTGATGTGCCAAGCCGCAGTGAAATCGGGTACCCGCCTGCACGCGAGTGTGGCCCTTAAAAAATGCTGCACTGCGGTAAAATTGCCCACCCGGCACAATTCCAGAACAATGAATGCTCCGCTAAACCCCGATTTGATTGCCGCAATGGCTTCGGCAGGTCGCCATGCCCCGTTGACAGGCACCGAACGCATCCGCGAAATTCCCTACAACTACACCTCGTTTTCAGACCGCGAAATTGTCATGCGCCTGCTGGGCGAGCGGGTGTGGGACCTGGTGCTGCAACTGCGCGGCGAGCGCCGCACTGGCCGCAGCGCCCGAATGTTGTACGAGGTGCTGGGCGACATCTGGGTGGTGCAACGCAATCCGTACCTGCAAGACGACCTGCTGGACAACCCCAAGCGCCGCCGCCAGCTTGTAGACGCGTTGAAACACCGTTTGGGCGAGGTGCAAAAACGCCGCACGCCGCAGGCTGACTCAGCCAAAGACGCACTGGTGGCTGAGCTGCTGAATGCCGCTGATCAGGCGGTATTGAGGTTTGACGAAGCTTTTGACAAAGTCGCTACCCTGCGCCGCAAAGCCAAATCGCTGCTGCACAAATACACCGCCAAAGACAACATCAAGTTTGACGGCCTCTCACGCGTTTCGCACGTGACGGACGCCACCGACTGGCGCGTCGAGTACCCGTTTGTGGTGCTCACACCCGACACCGAAGCCGAAATGGCCGGGCTGGTCAAAGGCTGTATAGAGCTGGGCCTGACCATCATTCCGCGTGGCGGCGGCACCGGTTACACCGGTGGGGCGGTGCCGCTATCCTGGAAATCGGCTGTCATCAACACCGAAAAACTCGAAGCGATGGGCGAAGTTGAAATGAAAACCCTGCCCGGGCTCGACAAACCCGTACCGACCGTCTGGAGCGAAGCCGGTGTGGTGACCCAACGCGTCGCCGACGCCGCCGAACGCGGCGGTTTTGTCTTCGCGGTGGACCCGACCTCTGCCGAAGCCAGTTGTGTGGGCGGCAACGTTGCCATGAACGCGGGCGGCAAAAAAGCGGTGTTGTGGGGCACGGCGCTGGACAACCTGGCCTCTTGGCGCATGGTGACGCCCGACGCCAAATGGCTGGAAGTGACGCGCCTGAACCACAACCTGGGAAAGATCCACGATGCGGAGATGGCCAGTTTCGAACTGAACTATTACAGCGCCGACGGCAAGACGCTGGAGCGAACCGAGCGCCTTGACATCCCCGGCAAAACCTTCCGCAAAGAGGGTTTGGGCAAAGACGTGACCGACAAGTTCCTGAGCGGCCTGCCGGGCGTGCAGAAAGAGGGCTGCGACGGCCTCATCACCAGCGCGCGCTGGATTGTGCACCGCATGCCGCAACATGTGCGCACGGTGTGCCTGGAGTTTTTTGGCGAGGCCAAAACCGCCGTGCCGAGCATTGTGGAAATCAAGGACTTCATGTTTGCCGAGCAGAAACGTTCGGGCGTGCTGTTGGCAGGGCTGGAGCACCTGGATGACCGTTATCTGAAAGCGGTGGGTTATGCCACCAAATCCAAACGTGCCACGCTGAACCATTCGGGTTCCGATTTGCCCAAAATGGTGCTGTTCGGTGACATTGCCGGAGACGACGCCGATGCCGTGGCCCGCGCCACCTCCGAAGTGGTGCGCATTGCCAATTCGCGCAGCGGCGAAGGTTTCATCGCCATCAGCCCCGAAGCGCGCAAGAAATTCTGGCTCGACCGCAAACGCACCGCTGCCATCAGCAAACACACCAACGCTTTTAAAATCAACGAAGACGTGGTGATCCCGCTGCCGCGCATGGCCGAATACACCGACGGCATCGAGCGCATCAACATCGAACTTTCGCTCCAAAACAAGCTGAAACTGTGCGACGCGCTCAGCGAGTTTTTGAGCCGTGGCAACCTGCCGTTGGGCAAACACGAAGACGTGAACGAAATCGCCTCGCCCGACCTGCTGGCCGAGCGGGTCGCACAGGCGCTGGTGATGGTTGCAGATGTGAGAACCCTGTGGGCGGGCTGGCTTGAAAACGTCGACACCTTGTTCCCGCAATTGCAAAACCACAGCTTGCGCGCGAGCTGGAAAACCCAGATCAAGGCCAAGCTGGCGGGGATCTTCAGTGGCGCGGCTTTTGCGCCCATCCTGGCCGAGTGTGTGGCCGTGCACAAACAGGTGCTCAAGGGCAAAGTCTGGATCGCCCTGCACATGCACGCGGGCGACGGCAATGTGCACACCAACATACCCGTGAACAGCGACAACTACGAGATGTTGCAGGCCGCGCACGGCGCCGTCAAACGCATCATGGCCCTGGCGCGTTCGCTCAATGGCGTGATTTCGGGCGAACACGGCATTGGCATCACCAAGCTGGAGTATTTGAGCGATGCCGAGCTCAAACCCTTTGCCGACTACAAGGCGCGCATCGATCCTGAAGGGCGTTTCAACAAAGGCAAGCTGCTGCGCGCCGACACCTCGGTCTCCAGAAAGCGCCATGCCGACCTGACCAACGCTTACACGCCCAGCTTCGGCTTGATGGGGCACGAGTCGCTCATCATGCAGCAAAGCGACATTGGCGCGATTGCCGATTCGGTGAAGGACTGCCTGCGCTGCGGCAAATGCAAACCGGTGTGCGCCACTCACGTGCCGCGCGCCAACCTGCTTTACAGCCCGCGCAACAAAATCCTCGCCACGTCGTTGCTGGTCGAGGCGTTCCTCTACGAGGAGCAAACCCGTCGCGGCATCTCGATCAAGCACTGGGAAGAGTTCGAAGACGTGGCCGACCACTGCACGGTGTGCCACAAATGCCTATCGCCGTGCCCGGTGGACATTGATTTTGGCGAAGTCTCGATGAACATGCGCAACCTCTTGCGCAAGATGGGGCAAAAGAGCTTTCGCCCCGGCAACGCCGCTGCGATGTTGATGCTCAACGCCACCAGCCCGCAGACCATCAAGCTGATGCGAACCGCGATGGTTGATGTCGGCTTCAAGGTTCAGCGCCTGGCCAACCAGGTACTGCGGGTTGCCGCCAAAAAGCAGACCGCGGCGCCGCCGGCAACCATTGGCACAGCGCCAATCAAAGAGCAGATCATCCATTTCATCAACAAGAAGATGCCGGGTGGGCTGCCCAAGAAAACCGCGCGCGCGCTGCTGGACATTGAAGACGCCAACTACGTGCCGATCATCCGCGACCCGGTGAAAACCTCGTCAGAAACTGAAGCCGTGTTTTATTTCCCCGGCTGCGGTTCCGAGCGGCTTTTCTCTCAAGTGGGCTTGGCGACGCAGGCGATGCTCTGGCACGCCGGCGTGCAAACCGTGTTGCCACCGGGTTACCTGTGTTGCGGTTACCCGCAGCGCGGCAGCGGCCAGTATGACAAGGCTGAAAAGATCATCACCGACAACCGGGTGCTGTTTCACCGCGTTGCCAACACGCTCAATTACCTCGACATCAAAACCGTGGTGGTGAGTTGCGGCACCTGTTATGACCAGTTGCAGGGTTACCAGTTTGACAAGATATTCCCCGGCTGCCGCATCATCGACATCCACGAGTATTTGCTTGAAAAAGGCATCACCCTTGCTTCCGCCGGTGTGGCGCAGGGCGCTTACCTGTACCACGACCCCTGCCACAGCCCGCTGAAAAACCAGGAGCCGATGAAGACCGTCAAGGCGCTGGTTGGCGAGACCGTGCTGAAGAACGAACGCTGCTGCGGCGAGTCTGGCACTCTGGGCGTCACACGGCCCGATATCTCCACCCAGATCCGCTTTCGCAAGGAAGAAGAGCTGCGCAAAGGTGCTGACGAGCTGCGGGCCTTGGGTGCGGCCGCTGGTGGCGCGGCGCCGGTTGCGGGCAAAGGCAATGTGAAGATTCTCACCAGTTGCCCAAGCTGCCTGCAAGGCTTGTCGCGCTACGGCAATGACCTGGACAACGGCCTGTTGGAGGCCGACTACATCGTCGTTGAAATGGCCAACCTGATCCTCGGCAAAGACTGGCTGCCCGAATACGTCAAGGCGGCAAATTCGGGCGGCATCGAGCGGGTGCTGGTGTGACGCTGGCCCGTGCTGGCGCCCGTTGCCCCGGCTTGTTTGCCCTGTCGGCTCAGGCCTGTGTCATGGCATCCCAACGCTGCTGCATTTGTGCAGGGCTCACCTCTTCGACCTTGCTGGTGACAAACCAGCTGTAACCAAACGGGTCAGCCAGCAACCCTGAGCGGTGGCCGTGAAACTCCAGCTTCACGGCGCGAAGCACGGTTGCACCCGCTGCAACAGCCTGCTCGACAAAACTGTCCGCATCGGCCACGTCCAGGTGGAATTTCACGGGTGACCCGCCCAGCGACTCCGGCCCCACGGCGCCAAAATCAGGGTACTCATCGGACATGAAAACACGGGTTGCGCCAAAGTGCAACTCGGCATGGCCGATGCGGCCATCAGAGGGGTCGACCAGCTTGAAATCCAGCTGGGCACCAAAGGCCTTGGTGTAGAAGTCGATCGCCGCCTGTGCGCCTTTCACGGCGAGGTAGGGACACAGTTCTTGAGGGGCTTTTGTGGCAATGGTCATGGCACATCCTTTGAAGGTTGACGGTTGGGTTTAATTAATATACGATACGGAACGTAATGAGTCAAGAACCCGATGTTCCGGTCAGGCGCAAACCGGGCCGGCCCCCCAACGAAGCTGCGCGCCGGTCCGTGCTGGAAGCGGCCTACCGCATCGTCGTGAACGAAGGGTTGGGACGCCTGACCATCGAACGCGTGGCCGCCGAAACAGGCGTGGGCAAACCCACCATCTACCGTCTGTGCACCAACGCGCAGGAGCTGGCGATGGCGGCGTTCATGGCGCAACCCGAGTCGGAACCTGCGCCCGCGCGCCAACGCTCGACGCGTCGCGCCATTCGTGCCCAGCTGGTCCAGGTGATCGATACCTTTGCCTCGCCGCGGGGTCGCCAGATCACCTTGACCATGGCATCTGCCGACCCGCAAAGCGAAATCGCCAAGGCCTTCCGCAATCAGGTCATCCTCAAGAGCCGCAATACAGGGCGCGGCCTGCTGGTGTCGGGCGTTGCCTCGGGCGAGATCAAGGCCGCCGCGAACATCGACGCCGTTCTGGACATGTTGTATGGGCCGGTTTTCTTCAGGCTATTGGCGGGCCACCTGCCACTTTCGGCCGGTTTTGCCGACGATCTGATCGATACTGTTTTCGATGGCATCGCCGCCCAACCGGCAAGCCGCGCAAGGGCGGGATAATGGCGTCAGGTGTTCGCGTTCAAAGGCGGACGCCAAACTATTGCGCAAGATGCGCAGCGATACAGAGGCCCAGATCCGCATGGATGGGGTCGACGTCAACACAAAGGTTTCAGAATGGCTGGTTTGCAAGCAGGTGCGCCCACTCCCACCAACCTCACGGTGCACAGCCAGTCGCGCGTGCTCGAGGTGGACTTTTCAGACGGCAGCCATTTCCGCATCCCGTTTGAGCTGATGCGGGTGTATTCGCCGTCTGCTGAAGTGCAGGGGCATGGGCCGGGGCAGGAAATCCTGCAGACCGGCAAACGCGAAGTGGAACTCAGCGGCCTCGAGCCAGTGGGTAACTACGCTGTACAACCGGCCTTCTCGGACGGCCATACCAGCGGCATTTTTTCCTGGGATTACCTGTATTTTCTGGGCTCCCAGCAAGACAAACTCTGGGGCGATTACATCGCGCGCCTCAAAGCGGCGGGTGTTGACCGCGATGCACCCATGCTGGCGGCGGGTGGCCATGCCTGCGCCAGCCACTGATTTTCGTGCAAAGTTAATTTTGATAAATAATATATTGTAAATATTTGCAAATTTAATGCAAAATATATAGCAAACAACGTATTAAATTCGTGACTTAAATGCATAAATCGCTGGCTACTATTTTATAAAGTTATTTAATTTTAATTTTGTCTCCATGGCCTCCACCCATTTTGGTTTTGAAAAAGTCGATGAAACTGCCAAAGCGGCCAAGGTGCGCGGCGTGTTTGATTCGGTGGCGCCCAAATACGACTTGATGAACGACGTGTTGTCGATGGGCTTGCACCGTGCCTGGAAGGCCTACACGGTGCTGGTGGCGAATTTGCGCGAAGGCTCACGCGCGCTGGACATTGCGGGCGGCACCGGAGATCTGGCGCTGGCCTTCGCCAAACAAGTCGGCAAAACGGGCCAGGTGGTGCACACCGACATCAACGAAGCCATGTTGAGAAACGGGCGCGACCGCCTGCTGGACGCCGGGCAAAACCTGCCCACACTGGTGTGTGACGCCGAGAAGCTACCGTTTCACGACAACTATTTTGACGTGGTGAGCGTCGCCTTCGGGCTGCGCAACATGACCCACAAAGACGTGGCGCTGGCCGAGATGAACCGCGTGCTCAAGCCCGGTGGCAAACTGCTGGTGCTTGAATTCTCCAAAGTTGCCAAACCGCTGGAGAAAATCTACAACTGGTACTCGTTCAAGGTGTTGCCGCAACTCGGGCAACTGGTTGCCGGTGATGGGGAAAGTTACCGCTACCTGGCCGAGTCGATTCGCATGCACCCCAACCAGGCCGAGCAAAAAACCATGATGCAGGCCGCCGGCTTCGGGCATGTGGATTGCCACAACCTCACGGGCGGTGTGGTCGCCTTGCACGTCGGCATCAAGTGCTGAGCGCCCTTGTGGCGTTTTCAACCCAATAGTGTTTGCCCCAATAGGGGCTTTGCGTTTTTTGCGGCGCGGCGCGTGATAATGAAAAACGCAAATCCACCCGGCACAGCGGCTTGCAATTGCGGTCTTCGCAAGCACATAGGTTCAACGGTTATGGGTTTGAGCACAAGTTTGATTTTTGGAGGCACTATGAAAATTTGGAGTCTGGTTCTTGCGGTGGCGATGGGCCTTGCCGGTGTCAACGCCGAGGCCAAGCGCCTGGGCAGTGGCAAATCGGTGGGCAAACAATCCAGCAACGTGACACAACGTGACGCCACACCGGGTGCGCCCGGCGGTGCTGCGCAAAACGCCGTCAAACCGGCGGCTCCTGCGGCAGCACCCGCTGTGGCGCCGAAAAAGCCCTGGGGCGCCATGCTTGGTGGCTTGGCAGCCGGCCTTGGCCTGGCCTGGTTGGCGAGTTCACTCGGCCTGGGCGAGGCCTTTGGCAACATCCTGATGTTTGGCTTGCTGGCGCTGGGTGTGATGATGGCCATTGGCTGGTTCATGCGCAAACGTGCCGCGCAAGGGCAGGGCGCGGTTCAAAACCGCTCGCCCTTTGCTTTTGAAGGCGCGAATGCAGGATCAGGTTCCGGTGCCCAGGCGGGCGCTGGCAGTGTTCCTATCGCCTCACCCGCGCAGTACAGCCCGGCCAACGTCGGCAACGATGCATCCGCCCGTCCCTGGGAGCGTTCCAGCGGCATGCCCCTGGATGGCGCCCGTGCTGGCGGCTCGATGATCGGCGCGGGGCTCACCCCAGCGCAAGGCTGGAGCGTGCCGGCAGATTTTGACTCGGCCGGTTTCCTCAATGCAGCCAAAGGCAATTTCGTCAGCCTGCAAGCGGCATGGGACAAGTCTGACATCGCCGCGCTGCGCGCCATGATGACCGACAGCATGCTGCAGGAAATCCAGGCGCAACTGGCAGACCGCGAAACCCACACCGGCGGCCCGGTCAACCACACCGAAGTGGTGATGATCGAGGCCAAGCTGTTGGGCATCGAAGACCTGGGTCAAGACTACATGGCCAGCGTCGAGTTCTCCGGCATGATCAAGGAAGACCCGGCCAGCGGACCCAACCCGTTCCGCGAAGTCTGGAACCTCACCAAACCCAAGAGCGGCAATATGGGCTGGCTGGTGGCTGGCGTTCAAGCCCTGCAATAAGCGGCTCAAACGCCTGGGCGCAGTTAAATGCGTCTGGAGTGCGCCTCTAGAATGGGGACATGGCAACATCGTCCCCATTTCCTTTTGCATTTCCCTTGCCAGCATCCCTGACGCCGCCCGCCTGGGCGGCCGACGAAATCCAGCGCCGCCTGGTTCTGCTGCTCAACCACGTGTTGCATCAGGAACCCGAGGCGATGAGCCGGCTTGCGAGAAAAAAGGGGCAAATCGCATTGGTGAAATGGCGTGAATTCGCCATTCCTTTTCTCGTCACACCCGCTGGCCTGTTGGACTTGGCAGAGCCGCAAAGCAGCGCGAATCTCACGCTGGAGGTCACGCAGCAGTCGCCACTGGAAATTGTCCAGGCGCTGCTCAAGGGCGACAAACCCGACATCCGCGTCGAAGGCGACGTGCAGTTGGCCGCTGAAGTAAATTGGCTGGTCGACCACGTGCGCTGGGACGTGGAGGAAGACCTGGCGCGGATCGTCGGGGATGTGCCGGCCCGCGCCATCGGCCAGGCCGCGCGCCGCTTTGGCGATGCCTTGCGCGCATTCGCCCGGCCCCGAAGCAGCCCTGCGGCGCCCGGCAGCACGTCCGCATGAGCCGGGTTTTCCGCAGCGCCTTCATCGTCTGGGTGGTACTGCGGTACGGCCTCGACGAACTGGTGCTGACCAGTTTCCAGAAGCCCTGGCTGCGCCTGGTGGCGCGCATTGTGTCGGTGGGGCGCAACCTCAACGCCCCGCGCGGCCAGCGCCTGCGTGAGGCGCTGGAGCGGCTCGGACCGATTTTTGTCAAGTTTGGCCAGGTGCTTTCCACCCGGCGCGACCTGATGCCGCTGGACATCGCTGACGAACTGGCGCGGCTGCAAGACCAGGTCCCGCCGTTCAGCTCCGATGTGGCTGTGGCCATCATTGAGAAGGCGCTTGGCAAACCCGTGTCGCAGGTTTTTTCGGTGTTTGAGCGTGAGCCGGTGGCCAGCGCCTCCATCGCCCAGGTTCATTTTGCCAAACTGGTAGACCGCCAGGGGCACGAGAAAGACGTGGCCGTGAAGGTGCTGCGCCCGGGCATGCTCGAAGCGATTGAAAAAGACCTCAGTCTGATGCGCATGATGGCCGGCTGGGTCGAAGGGCTTTCTGACGACGGAAAACGCCTCAAGCCCAAGGAAGTGGTGGCCGAGTTCGACAAATACCTGCACGACGAACTCGACCTGGTGCGCGAGGCTTCCAGCGCCGCGCAGTTGCGGCGCAACATGGCCGGGCTTGACCTGGTCATGATTCCGGAGATGTACTGGGATTACTGCACCACCGACGTGCTGGTGATGGAGCGCATGGTGGGTGTGCCGATCAGCCAGGTCGCACGCCTGCGCGAAGCCGGTGTGGACATCCCCAAGCTGGCCAGCGACGGCGTGACGCTGTTTTTCACCCAGGTGTTTCGCGACGGGTTTTTCCACGCCGACATGCACCCCGGCAACATCCAGGTGAGCATCGAGCCCGCCACTTTTGGGCGCTACATCTCGCTGGATTTCGGCATCGTTGGCACCTTGACCGAAGTCGACAAGGAATACCTGGCGCAGAATTTCACCGCGTTTTTCCGGCGTGACTACAAACGCGTGGCCGAGTTGCACATCGAGTCGGGCTGGGTGCCTTCGGGTACGCGGGTGGACGAGTTGGAGAGCGCCATCCGCGCCGTGTGTGAGCCGTATTTTGACCGGCCGCTCAAGGAAATATCACTCGGCCTGGTGCTGATGCGGCTGTTCCAGACTTCGCGCCGGTTTCACGTTGAAATTCAACCGCAACTGGTGCTGTTGCAAAAAACCCTGTTGAACGTGGAAGGTTTGGGGCGCCAACTCGACCCGGACCTTGACCTGTGGCACAGCGCCAAACCCTTCCTCGAAAAATGGATGCTGGAGCAGGTCGGGCCCCAAAAATTGCTGAACCAGCTCAAAGACCAGGCGCCGCGTTACGCCACGCTTTTGCCCGAGTTGCCACGTTTGCTGCACGATTTCCTCAAAACCAAGCCTGGAAGCCAGCAACGGCAGCTCGAAGAGCTGTTGGCGGAGCAAAAACGCACCAACAAGTTGTTGCAAGGCGTGATTTACGGCGGATTGGGCTTTGCATTGGGCCTTTTGGCCATGCAACTGCTGGTGCGGGTACGGCTGTTTTAGGCCATTCCATCGGGTCACCGAGCCTTATAATTGAAGGCTTTGCGGATCGCCACGCCAGGCGTCCCATTCGGGCCTGATGTTCAGGTTTGAAAACCAGGCTTGAAAAACGGGCCTGAAAACCCATGTCTGTTGTCCATGCCCATTTACGCCTACAAATGTGAAAGTTGCGAGCACGCCAAAGACGTGTTGCAAAAAATCTCGGACCCGCTCTTGACGGTGTGCCCGGCCTGCGGTCAGGCCACGTTCAAGAAGCAGCTGACGGCCGCCGGCTTCCAGCTCAAAGGCTCAGGCTGGTACGTGACCGACTTCAAAGGTGGCGCCGACGGCGGCGCGGCCAAGGGTGGCAAGGCAGGTGACCCCGCGCAGTCAACCGACAAGGCCGGCAGCACATCAGTTGCCGAGTCGGCCTCCGGCGGCTCCTCGAGTGAAAGCGCATCCAACAAAACGCCTCCCGCAACAGCATCGGCCGCACCGGCTGCCGTGTCGCCTGCCGGTTCGGGCAGCAAGCCGAGTTCTTCGCCCGCCACCGGCGTTTGAAGGCAATGATGGCTTCCGTGCGCAAATGGCTGCTGGCCGGGCTTTTGGTGATCGTGCCGGTTGCCATCACCGTCTGGGTGCTTGAGTGGATCGTCAGCACGCTGGATAAAACCCTGCTCATCCTGCCGGCCGGTTGGCACCCGGACAAGCTGCTGGGCATGCACATCCCGGGTTTTGGCGTTTTGCTGGCGTTCGCCATTCTGTTGTCGCTGGGCGCCTTGGCCAGCAACTTCGTCGGCAACAAGATGCTGAACTGGTGGAACGCGCTGCTGCACCGCATACCGGTCGTGCGCTCGATCTATTCAGGCGTCAAACAGGTTTCAGACACGCTGTTTTCCGACACCGGCAACGCCTTTCGCAAGGCCGTGCTCATCCAATGGCCTCGCGAGGGTGTCTGGACCATCGCCTTTGTGACCGGAACGCCGGGTGGTGATGTCTCCAACTACCTGCAAGGCGGTTACCTGAGCGTGTACGTGCCCACCACGCCCAACCCGACCGGCGGCTATTTCGTCATGCTCAAAAGCAGCGACTGCATCGAACTCAAGATGAGCGTGGATGACGCGCTCAAATACATTGTCTCCATGGGCGTCGTATCGCCCCAGGCACTGCCCCGGGTAATGGGCAAATAGGCCCGCCGCTGGCAAGGCCGGTCCAAGCAAACATCAACACATTCAACCGAAGAGCAAATTATGGCGATGCGTTCCCACTATTGCGGTCTCGTGACCGAAGCCCTGTTGGGCCAAACCGTTTCCCTGTGCGGCTGGGTGAACCGCCGGCGGGACCACGGTGGCGTGATTTTTGTCGACCTGCGTGACCGCGAGGGTTATGTCCAGGTGGTGTGTGACCCTGATCGGGCTGACATGTTCGCCGCAGCAGAAGGCCTGCGCAACGAGTTTTGCATCCAGGTCAAAGGCTTGGTGCGCGCGCGCCCAGACGGCACAGTGAACGACAACCTCAAGAGCGGCAAGATCGAGGTGCTCTGCCAGGAACTCAACGTGCTCAACCCGTCGGTCACGCCGCCGTTCCAGCTGGACGACGAAAACCTGAGCGAGACCACACGCTTGACCCACCGGGTGCTGGACCTGCGCCGTCCGTACATGCAAAACAACCTGATGCTGCGGTACCGCGTGTCGATGGAAGTGCGCAAGTTCCTCGACGCCAATGGTTTTGTCGACATCGAAACGCCGATGTTGACCAAGTCCACGCCCGAAGGCGCGCGCGACTACCTGGTGCCCAGCCGCGTACACGCCGGCATGTTTTTCGCCCTGCCGCAATCTCCGCAGCTCTTCAAGCAATTGTTGATGGTCTCGGGCTTTGACCGTTATTACCAGATCACCAAGTGTTTCCGCGACGAAGACCTGCGCGCTGACCGCCAGCCCGAATTCACACAGATCGATATCGAAACCTCGTTCCTGGACGAAGAGGAAATCCGCGCGATCTTCCAGGGCATGATCAAAACCGTGTTCAAAAACACGATCCAGGTCGACCTGGGCGAGTTCCCGGTGATGACTTATTTTGACGCCATGCACCGGTTCGGCTCGGACAAGCCCGATCTGCGGGTGAAACTTGAATTCACCGAAGTCACGGACCTGATGAAAGACGTCGATTTCAAGGTTTTCTCGGGCGCTGCCAACATGAAGGGCGGGCGCGTGGTGGCGTTGCGGGTTCCCGGAGGCGCCAGGGAAGTGGGTGGCCTGAGCCGCGGCGAGATAGACGCCTACACCGAGTTTGTCAAGATTTACGGCGCCAAAGGGCTGGCTTACATCAAGGTCAACGAGCTGGCGCGCGGCCGGGAGGGTTTGCAAAGCCCGATCGTCAAAAACATCCACGACACGGCAGTCAACCAGGTGCTTGCGCGCACCGGCGCACAAGACGGCGACCTGATCTTTTTTGGTGCCGACAAGGAGAAAATCGTCAACGACGCCATTGGCGCCTTGCGCAACAAAATTGGCTACAGCGAATTCGGCAAAACCAACGGCCTGTTCGAAAAAGGCTGGCGCCCCCTGTGGGTGGTTGATTTCCCCATGTTTGAATACGACGACGAGGCCCAGCGTTTCACCGCCACGCACCACCCGTTCACGGCCCCCAAAGACGGCCATGAAGACTGGATGGTGACCGATCCGGGCAAATGCATCTCCAAAGGCTACGACATGGTCCTGAACGGCTGGGAGATGGGCGGCGGTTCCGTGCGTATCCACCGTGCCGACGTGCAGCAAAAAGTATTTGACGCCCTGAAGATCACGCCGGAAGAAGCCCAGCTCAAGTTTGGCTTCCTGCTCGACGCCCTGCAATACGGCGCGCCGCCTCACGGTGGCCTGGCGTTTGGCCTGGACCGCATCGTCACCTTGATGACCGGCGCCGAGTCGATCCGCGACGTCATCGCCTTCCCCAAAACCCAGCGTGCCCAGTGTCTGCTGACGCAAGCGCCGTCGCCAGTGGACGAAAAGCAGCTGCGGGAACTGCATATCCGCCTGCGCACGCCGGAGCTGGCCAAAGCCGCCTGAGTTTGCAGGCCCCGAGCTTGCGGGCCGGGAGATGCAACAAGATGGCCATCAGGCAGAATCAAAGGGTGCCGACCCCAGGGGCCTTTTTTTCATGTCCAAAATCTTCAAAATTCCCCAATCGGTGCTGGTGGTGATCCACACCGCAGCGTTGGAAGTTTTGTTGATCAGGCGCGCCGATTACGCGGCGCATGAAGGCGAGTTCTGGCAGTCGGTGACCGGCAGCAAGGATTCGATGGCGGAATCTTTCGAAGAAACCGCAAGGCGCGAGGTGCTGGAAGAGACCGGCATTGACTGCACGGCAGGCAGCGCGCTGGCCGGCCAACTGCGCGACTGGCAACTCGAAAACGTGTATGACATTTACCCGCGCTGGGCGGCGCGTTATGCGCCGGGCATGCGCCGCAACACCGAGCACCTGTTCGGCCTTCAAGTGCCCGCTGAAACGCCCGTCAAATTGAACCCGCGCGAACACAGCGCCTGCCGCTGGCTGCCGTGGCGCGAAGCCGCCGAGCTTTGTTACTCGCCGTCCAACAGCGAGGCGATACTGATGTTGCCGAAATTCATGCCATGAGCCCGTCTGCCCCACACAGCGCAAGTGCGCCGCCCAAACTCCTGCGGGTGGCCACCTACAACATCCACAAGGGTGTGCAGGGCCTGGGCCCGCGCAAACGGCTGGAGATCCACAACCTTGGGCATGCGATGGAGCAGCTCGACGCCGACATCATCTGCCTGCAGGAGGTGCGCAAGATCCACCGCGGACACGCCCTGAAATTCAAGCACTGGCCCGAAATGGCGCAGGCCGATTTCCTCGCCCCCGAAGGTTACGAGGCGGTCTACCGTACCAATGCCGTCACCCGCCACGGCGAGCATGGCAACGCCATGTTGTCGCGCTGGCCGGTGCATTCGCACCAGCATGAAGACATGTCCGACCACCGCTTCGAGCAGCGTGGCCTGCTGCATTCGGAAGTGAAGTTTGACGGCCTGGACCTGCACGTGGTGGTGGTGCACCTGGGCTTGATCCGGGCCAGCCGCGTGCGCCAGCTTGAGCAGTTACTGCGCTTCATCGAGCGCGAAGTGCCGGGCGGCACGCCGTTGGTGGTGGCCGGAGACTTCAACGATTGGGGCAGCCTGGCGACGCGCGCCCTCGCCGAGCTCGACCTGTGTGCTTTTGCCGACCAGCGCTCGCCCACCTACCCGTCGCGCCTGCCGCTGGTGCAGCTCGATTACGTCTACGCGCGCGGCCTCACACCTTTGTCTGTGCATGTGCCGCGTGGCCGCATCTGGGGCCAGATGTCGGACCATCTGCCCCTGCTGGCCGAGTTTTCCGTGGCTTCCCCGTCGGCCAAACGCCGCGCCCGCGCCTGACCATGCCGGCATTCCAGGGCGGGCACTCGGTTCAACTGCTGCAAGGTGGTGAAGCTTTTTTTGGCGCCTTGATCAAAGCCGTGGACGACAGCCGCCTCGAAGTGCGGATGGAAACCTATATCTTCAACCTCGATGCGTCAGGGCGAGCGGTGGCCGACGCCCTGCTGCGCGCAGCGGCCCGCGGGGTGACGGTGTACCTTGTGATCGACGGCGCCGGCACACCCCAATTACCACCCGAACTGGTCCGGAAGTTTGACGCTGCCGGCCTGAACTGGCGGATTTTCTCGCCGCTGGCGGGCCTGGGCTGGCTCGTGCCCAGCAACTGGCGGCGCATGCACCGCAAACTGTGCGTGGTCGACGGCCACGTTGCTTTTTGTGGCGGCATCAACATTCTGGACGACTATTTCGACCCTAACCACGGCAAGCTGGACGCGCCCCGCTTTGACTTTGCCGTGCGCGTCAGCGGCCCGCTGGTGCGCGACGCGCAAGAATCCATCACCCGGTTCTGGCTGCGGCTCAAGGCCACGCGCAACGCCCGCGAGCTTGATTTCGCCAGTGCCTGGGCGGCGCTGCAGTCGGCCAAGCGCACGCACCAGGCGCCAGACACGCACACCGGCGCCAGTGTGTACGACGGCGCGCGTGCCGCCCTGGTGCTGCGTGACAACCTGCGCAACCGCACCCGCATCGAGCGCGCCTACCGCAAAGCCATTGGTGAGGCGCGCCGCGAAATCATCATTGCCAACGCCTACTTTGTGCCGGGCCTGCGTTTGCGCAGCGCGCTCGTGCACGCCGCCCGGCGCGGCGTGCGGGTGCGCCTCCTGCTGCAGGGTAGGTACGAGTACTTCATGCAATACCACGCGGCACGGCCAGTGTTTGGCGCGCTGCTGGACGCTGGTGTCGAGATCCACGAATACGCGGCGAGTTTCCTGCACGCCAAAGTGGCGGTGGTCGACAGCCGCTGGGCCACGGTCGGCTCCTCCAACCTCGACCCTTTGAGTTTGCTGCTGGCCCGCGAAGCCAATGTGGTGGTGGACGATGCGGCTTTTGCCCAGGACCTGCGCCAGCGGCTCGACCAGGCCATGCAGTCAGAAGGCCGCTTGATTGACCCGCTGGAGTATGCCAACCGGCCGCTCATGCAGCGCGCGCTGGACAGCGTGGCTTACTGGCTGATGCGTGGCATGTTGTTTTTGAACGGAAGTCGCTACTGAAAATATAGCTTGAAAAGGCGTCATTCAGACGTTTCCTTGCCAATAACCCCAATCACCCGAAAAATCAAAGGCTGGTAAACTGGCGCCATGCTCATGAAGTCCGACAGCACCCCGCAACCGGCCGCGCTTGACGCCGGCGTGCCCGTTTCCGTGAAAATCCGCGAGCGCCTTCTGGCCGCCAAAAAGCGCTTCAACGCCAACGACAACATTGCCGCGTTTGTGCAGCCCGGCGAGCTTGAGCAAATGCTCGATGAAGTCGAGATCAAAATGCAGGGCGTGCTTGACAGCCTCGTGATCGACACCGCTGGCGACCACAACACCCGCAACACCGCGCGCCGCGTGGCCAAGATGTACGTCAACGAGGTGTTCAACGGGCGCCTGGTTGCGGCGCCAAGCATCACCGAATTCCCCACCGCCGAGCACCTCAATGAGCTGATGATCGTCGGCCCCATCACCGTGCGCAGCGCCTGCAGCCACCACTTTTGCCCGGTCATCGGCAAAATCTGGATCGGCGTGATGCCCAACGAACACACCAACGTGATTGGCCTGTCCAAATACGCGCGCCTGGCCGAGTGGGTCATGGGCCGCCCGCAGATCCAGGAAGAAGCCGTGGTGCAACTGGCCGACCTCATCATGGAAAAAACCCAGCCCGACGGCCTGGCCATCGTCATGGAAGCCAGCCACTACTGCATGGCCTGGCGCGGCGTGAAAGACATGGACAGCAAGATGATCAACTCGGTGATGCGCGGCTCCTTCCTCAAAGACCCGAACCTTCGCCGCGAATTCCTCTCGCTGCTCTCCAAGAAAGACTGACCATGCTTGTCCGCCTGTTGTATGCCAGCCGTGCCGTTGACCCCAGCGCATCGGCCATAGAGGCCATTCTCACGCAGTCGCGGCTGTCCAACCCCGCATCGGGCATCACCGGCATCCTGTGTTACAGCGGCGCGATTTTCCTGCAGGCGATTGAAGGCGGCCGCATGGCGGTGAGTGATCTGTATGGCCACATCCAGAAAGACCCGCGCCACAAAGACGTGGTGCTGCTGCACTATGAAGAAATCAGCGAGCGGCGTTTTGGCGGCTGGACCATGGGCCAGGTCAACATGTCCAAGCTCAACCACTCGATCCTGCTGAAATACGCCGAGAAGGCAGAGCTCGATCCTTACGCCGTGTCGGGCAAAGTGTCGCTGGCCCTGCTGGAAGAACTGATGGCCACGGCCTCCATCATCGGCCGCGCCTGACTTGCCTGCGGCAGCGCTCGCGCTGGTGCTGGCCGGCGCACTGATCCACGCATTGTGGAATCTTGCTGCCAAAAAAGCCGGCGGTGACGCGCGGTTCACGTTTTTTTCCGGCGCCATCATGGCCGTGTTCTGGGCCCCGCTGGCGCTCTGGGCGGGCTGGTCGGTGGTGCCGCTGTGGGGCTGGCGCGAGTGGCTCGTCACAGCCATCAGCGCGTTGCTGCATTGGGTCTACTTCATCTGCCTGCTCACCGGTTACCGCAATAGCGATTTGACCGTGGTCTACCCGATGGCGCGTGGCAGCGGGCCAGTGTTGTCGTCCGCAGCCGCCGTGGTCCTGTTTGGCGAGCAGCTGTCGGCGTTCGGGGTTTTGGGCATTGCCGGTGTGGCATTTGGCGTGTTCCTGGTGGCAGGCGGGCCCGGCCTGTGGCGCGCCGCACATGACCCGGCACAGCGCGCCCGTGTTCACGCCGGCATTTACTGGGGCCTGCTCACAGGGGTGATGATTGCGCTGTACACCGTGCTGGACGCC
>JANMMR010000331.1:0-24763 GCA_031373455.1 Rhodoferax sp. | reverse complement strand
TGCCAATAAGCGTCGCGCAGCGGGCGCTTGTAGAGCTTGCCGGTGGGCAGGCGCGGCATCTCGGCGATGAAGTCCACCGTGCGGGGGCACTTCATCGGCGCCAGGTGCTGGCGGCAAAATGCGATCAACGCTTCCGCCAATGCGTCGTCTGCTACCACGCCCGGCATCACCTGTACCACCGCCTTGACTTCTTCACCCAGGTCTTCGTTGGGTATGCCGAACACCGCCGCATCAGCCACCTGGGGGTGGGTGATGAGCAGGTTCTCGCACTCCTGCGGGTAGATGTTGACGCCACCCGAGATGATCATGAAGGTGGAGCGGTCAGTCAGGTGCAAAAAGCCGTCGTCGTCAACAAAACCGACGTCGCCCACCGTGCTCATGCTGCCGTCGGCGGAACGCGTGGCAGCTGTGCGCTCCGGGTCGTTGAAATACACGAACGGCGAGGCGGTCTTGAACCACAACTCGCCCGGCTGTCCCTTGGGTGACGGCTGGCCGGCTTCGTCCATCACATGCAGCTCGCCCAGCAGCACACGCCCGACCGTGCCCGGATGCGCCAGCCACTCCGCAGAATCGCAGGCGGTGAAACCCATGCCCTCGGTGGCTCCGTAATACTCGTGGATGATCGGCCCCCACCAGGCGATCATCTGCTCCTTGACCAGCTTGGGGCAAGGCGCCGCCGCGTGCACGGTAATTTTCAGCGATGACAGATCGTACCGGCGGCGTGTTGCCTCGGGCAGCTTGAGCATGCGGCTGAACATGGTGGGCACCAGCTGGGTGTGGGTGACGCGGTATTTCTCCACCAGCGCCAGGTACTGCTCCGGGTCAAAATTCTCCATGATCACCACCGTGCCGCCGTTGCGGATGGTGAGGGCCACATTGGCCTGGGGCGCCGAGTGGTACAGCGGCGCGGGGGAGAGGTACTGCATGCCGTCACAACACTGCCACAACTTGTTGAGAAAGTGAAACAGCGGCAGGGGCTCGGAAGGTGGCGTCTCGGGCAATGGCCGCAAGATGCCCTTGGGTTTGCCCGTGGTTCCTGAGGAGTACAGCATCGCCGTGCCCAGGCTCGGGTCGGCAATGGGCGTGTCTGGGTAGGCGCTGATGGCCTGTGCGTAGTCGACAAAACGCGGGTCATTCAGCGCGCCCACGGCAGTGCCACCATCGACCACGAGGCAGCGGCGCACACCTTTGCACTGTGCAAGGGCCGCCTGCGCCACGGCCAGCTTGGCCACCGACGTGATCAGCAACCGGGACTCGCTGTTGTCCAGAATATAGGCCAGCTCTTCGGCCGTGAGATACGAGTTGATGCAGGTGTAATACAGGCCCGAGCCTTCACCGGCGCCGTTGCATTCAAGGTAACGGTTGTTGTTCTCCATGAAGATGGCGTAGTGGTCCAGCCGCTTGAGGCCTTCTGCGCGCAGCAGGTGGGCCAGGCGGTTGCTGCGGCTGGTCAATTCGGCGTAACTCACAGCCTCGCCCGTGGCGGCCATGACAAAGGCGGTCCGCTGCGGGTGCAAGGTGGCCTGTTGACCTGCATACATGGGAAATGCTCCTTGGTTGGTGGGGTGTAGTCTCGTCAGGCCGCCAGTGCAGCTTCAATGTCTTTGGCCATGCCAGAGGGCGTATCGGTTGGCGCGTAACGCTTGAGCACGCTGCCGTCTTTGCCGACCAGGAATTTGGTGAAGTTCCATTTGATCGCCTTGCTGCCCAGGAGGCCGGGCGCCTCGGCGGTGAGCCACTGGAACAATGGGTGCGCGCCCGAACCGTTGACGTCGACTTTCTCCATCATCGGGAAACTCACGCCGTAATTGAGCTGGCAGAACTCGGCAATTTCATCGTTGCTGCCGCTGTCTTGTGCGCCAAACTGGTTGCAGGGGAAGCCCAGCACCACCAGCCCCTTGGCGCCGTAGGCCTTGTGCAAGTCTTCGAGCCCGCCGAACTGGGGCGTGAACCCGCAGGCGCTGGCGGTGTTGACGATCAGCATCGGCTTGCCCTTGAACTTGTTGAGCTTGACGCTTTTGCCCTCGATGCTGTTGGCGCTGAAGTCGTAGACCGTCGACATAAAACCTCCATCCATGAAAGCGTTGAAACCGGGCGTTAACTGCGCTTGCCCACCACGGACAACAATGATGCCAGCAAAATCAATCCGCCGCCCAGGGCGGTGCGAAGTGTGATTTCGCCGGCGCCCAGCAGGCTGGCCGAGGCGCTGGCATAAATCACTTCGGTGAGCATGATGAGCGAGGTGGCGCTGGCGGAGAGGCGCGCCGCGCCGTATTGCAGCGCCAGGTTGCCCAGCAAAAACGCCAGGCTGATGCACACCGCCACGGCCACCCATTCAAAGTTTGGAGCGGGCGGCAGCAACACCCGGCCGGAGTCCAGGTTGGCCAGCGCCACGACAACGGCCATCACCGCGCCGCCACCGAACATGGCCATCATGCGTGAAGCCTCTGGCGTGTCGGCAAGTTTTTTCAACAGCACATTGGTGGCAGCAAACGACAAGCCACCCATCAAGGCCAGCCAGTCCGGCAGGCTCTGCGGAACCGGCCAGGGCGAATCGGGCGTCTTGAGCACAATCATCACGCCGGTCAGCGCCAGCGCAACACGCAGCAGGGAGCCAGCGGTGGGCCGCTCACCCAGCAGCAGCCAGGCGATCCCCACGGTCCAGGCGGGCATCAGGTAAAACAACAGGACCACACGCACCACGTCGCCCACGGTGACCGCCCAGTTGAAGCCCACATTGGTCAGCCCCGAGGCGGCAAACAGCAGCCATAACATTGGCGTCTGTCCAAACCCACGCCATCCGCCGGGGCGCCAAGCGGCTATGCAGATGACGGAAAAAACAAAGATGAACGCCGTGGCCCACAGCGGGTGCACGCCGTGGTCTTGAAGAAAACGGAAAGGCCACCAGGAGACACCAAACACGAAGGCGTTGAAGGTCAGCGCAAGCGCCGCAAGTAAAGTTGCCAAATCTGTTTTCAAATCAGTGCGAGATTAGGCGAACCGACGAAGACAGTGCTTCAGCACGGCCAGGAGGATCAACGACATATCGCGCTGATTTGAAAACAGATTCACCCGTGCAGATTGTCGTTGCGCGCAATGTCCATCAGGTGCTGCACTTCGGCCCTGTGGTGCAGGCAGTTGCTTTTGTGCCAGCGGTGGATCAGCCACATCACGCCGCCAACCACGATGCCAAAAGCGGCGATGGCGCCAAACGGCGAGAGGCCCACACTGGGCGAGACGCTGAAGCTGTAGGCCACGCCCAGCAGCAGGATGGAGAGGTTTTCGTTGAAGTTTTGCACGGCAATCGAGCGCCCGGCGCCCATCAAATTGTGGCCACGGTGCTGCAGCAGCGCGTTCATTGGCACCACCATGAAGCCGCCCAGCGCGCCCAGCAGGATGAAGAAGGGCGTGGCCAGCCAGACGTTGTCAATGAAGATCAGCGCGATGATGACGGCGCCCATGGCAATGCCCATCGGGATCACGCGCGGGCCGTCAACCAATTTCATGCGCATGGAGGCCAGCACCGCGCCACCGGCCAGGCCAATTGCCACCACACCTTGCAAGGCCGAAGCCTGGGTGACGCTGTAGCCCAGGGCCACGGCGGCCCAGGTCAGCACAATGCTTTTGAGGTTGCCGGCTGCGCCCCAGATGAGCGTGGTAGAGGCCAGTGAAATCTGCCCCAGCCGGTCGCGCCAGAGGCGCAGGTTGCAGGTCCAGAAGTCGGGCAACAGGCTGGCGATCTTGTTGGGCATGGGCCGCATCTCGACGCCGGTGTCCGGAATGCGGGTGTTGAAGGCGGCCGCGATCAGGTAGACCGCGATCAGGATGCTGATGGCCGCCTCCGGTGCCGTGTCGATGCCGGTGTCAATCCAGGGAATGTCAATCGACAACAACTTGTCGGCGACGGCAGCACCCACCAGTTGCCCGCCCAGCAACACGCCCAGGATGATGGAGGCGATGGTCAAGCCTTCAATCCAGCCATTGGCCTTGACCAACTGCGACGCCGGCAGCAGCTCGGTGAGGATGCCGTATTTGGCCGGTGAATAGGCCGCCGCGCCCAGGCCCACAATGGCATAGGAGAAGAGAGGATGGGTGCCAAACAGCATCATCAGGCAACCCGCGATCTTGATGAAGTTGCTCACCAGCATCACCCGGCCCTTGGGCATCGAGTCGGCAAACGCGCCGACAAACGGCGCCAGGATCACATAGAACAAGGCAAACATGGGCACTAGCGCGGCCTGCTGCCACTCGGGCGCTTTTTCCGTCCGGAGCAATTGAATGGCGGCGACGAACAGCGCGTTATCTGCCAGCGAGCTGAAAAACTGCGCCGACATGATGGTGAAAAAGCCGCGTTTCATTCGGGGAGAGGCCGCATCAGTTCTCCTGAGGTCCAACGATTTGTATCTGATTTGTAAAGCGACTAGGTTATAGCACGGCCAACCCCATTGGGGCCCTGGCGCGCGGGGTCAAAATCTACAGTGATACCCTTTGGGTCTTTGTGTTAGATGCTGCCATGCCCCGTCCAGTTCAAGCCACCATTTACACCGCCGCGCTGCGCCACAACCTGGCGCAAATCCGCCGCTGTGTGCCCGATGCGCGGGTGTGGGCGGTGGTCAAGGCCAATGCCTATGGCCATGGCATCGAGAGGGTGTTTGAGGGCCTGCAGGGCGCGGATGGTTTTGCGCTCTTGGATCTGGCCGAGGCACAGCGGGTGCGAGACCTCGGCTGGCGCGGGCCGATCCTGCTGCTCGAAGGAGTATTCGAGCCACGCGACCTGGAGCTGTGCTCGCGCCTGGGCCTGTGGCACACGGTGCACGGCGAGGAGCAGATCGACTGGCTCGCGGCGCACAAAACCAATGTGCCGCAGCGCGTCTTCCTCAAAATGAACGCCGGCATGAACCGCCTGGGTTTCACGCCGGCCCGTTACCGCGCCGCCTGGACGCGCCTGAACGCCCTGCCACAGGTGGACGAGATTTCGCACATGGCGCACTTCAGCGATGCTGACGGCCCCCGGGGCATTGCCGCGCAACTGGCGGTGTTCGAGGCCGTCAGCCGCGATTTGCCGGGCGAGCGCTGTGTGAGCAACAGCGCCGCCAGCTTGCGCCACAGCGCCATCACCAGCGACTGGGTGCGTGCCGGCATTGCGCTGTATGGCAGCGCGCCGGATTTTCCGGAGCATTCGGCCGAACATTGGGGTCTGCAACCGGCGATGACGCTGGCCAGCAAGGTCATCGGCGTGCAGCAGCTCGCGCCGGGCGACACGGTGGGTTATGGCTCCTCGTTCACCGCCCGGGAGCCGCTGCGCATCGGTGTGGTGGCCTGTGGTTATGCCGACGCCTACCCGCGCCATTGCAGCACCGGCACGCCGGTGCTGGTTGACGGCGTGCGCACGCGCCTGGTCGGGCGGGTCAGCATGGACATGCTCACGGTCGACTTGACGCCCGTGCCCGCTGCGGGGTTTGGCAGCGCGGTCACCTTGTGGGGGCGCGCAGCGGGTGGTGCGCTGTTGTCGATCGACGAGGTGGCGCAGGCCGGCGGCACGCTCGGGTATGAGTTGATGTGTGCGCTGGCGCCGCGTGTGCCGGTTCAGGTGGATCCGGTGGAGTTGGTTTGAGCGGAATCTGCTGGGTTGCCAATCATACCCAAATTGGGGTTTATTGGGTTCCAAAACGTGCCTGAAACGAGATTTGAGAGGTTTTCACGTTATCAAGTCACGTATTTATTCAATAGTTTGCTATATATAATATAGCATTCAAAATCCCCTCGTTTTCCGGATTGAACGCTTCGGCGAACAATTTGCACAAGAAGACTCAAGCCACAGCCTTGCTGAATCGCACCTCGCGCGGCAACAGGGCCACCTGGCAATGGCTGCACACCACTTGGGGCACAAAGGGTTTGCCGCAGGCGCTGTGCGTCGGCAGGATCGAGCTGGCTTGCTGGAAGTGTTGCCGCCCGGCCCAGCTTGAAAAACACATGATGTAGCCAAACAGGTCGCGGCTGGCGGGTGTGAGGCGGTAGATCTTGCGCCGCGCATCTGCCAGGTCTGTCTGGCACAGCAGCAGGCCGGCCTCGACCATGCTGGCCAGGCGCCGCGCCAGCACGCTGCTGCCGATGCCCAGCACGTGGCTGAATTGCTCGAACGAATGGCAGCCCAAAAAAACGCTGGCCACAATCAAAAGCGCCCAGCGGTCCACCCGCAGGCCCAGCCCCATCTGCCGGCTCTCCTGGGGTGTGAGCCTGGCGCCGCGCTGGCGCAGTGGCACCGTACCCTGCAGCGCCGTGTTGACCTGGAGCGAAAACCGCAAATCGTTCAAACCCACGCGGCCGCCACAGGCCCGGCAGCCGAGCTGCGGCACAAACGCATGGCCGCAGCTTTGGTGCACCAGCTGTTGCGGCAAGGCCAGCTGGCGCGAGCCCCAGCGTCGCTCCCAGGCCCACATCATGAGCACGTGGTCATACAAGGTGAGGCCCTTGGCGGTCAGGTGGTAGGCCTGGCGCAGCGGCCGCTGCTGGTAGGGGCGCTGCTCCAGCAGGCCCAGTGCCGTCAGCGCCTTGAGCCGCTCGGTGAGGGTGTGGCGCGGTATGCCCAGGCGCGTTTGCCAGTCGTCAAAGCGGCGTACTCCCAAAAACGCGTGGAGGATCAGCGCCACCGTCCAGCGGTCGCCCATGACCTGCAGGCCATGGCTCAAGGTGCTGCTGACCAGCGCGTCGCGCGTCAGATCCAGGTTGGGTGTCAATCGCCGCCTGCCACCACAAAACTTACTACGGTGGCGCAGGAGCCCCCGATGTTCAGCGTCTGGATTTTCTTCGCGCCGTCAATCTGGCAATCACCCGCCGCGCCGGTCACCTGCCGCGCCGCATCAAGCAACATGCGTGTGCCGGTGGCGCCGACCGGGTGGCCACAGCCGATCAGCCCGCCGCTCATGTTGATGGGGCAAAGCCCCCCGCGCTCAATCCGCCCGTCTTCCACGGCCTGCCAGCTCTGGCCGGGTGCGGTCAAACCCAGGTGATCAATCGCCATGTACTCGGTGGTGGTGAAGCAGTCGTGCGTCTCAACGCCACTCATGGCCTCGATACCGGACACACCTGCGCGCCGCCAGGCATCTTCAATGGTCTGGCGCACATGCGGAAACACATAGGGGGCGTTTCGGCTGCGCTCCAGCTTGTCCTTGAGTTTGAGGCCCGCGTTGCGATGGCCCCAGCCCGCAATGCGCGGCAGGGCTTGAATGGATGTGCCAAGCCTGGCTGCATGGGTGCGCGCAAATTTGGCGGAAGCCAGCACAACCGCACAGGCCCCATCGGTGATCTGCCCGCAGTCCTGCCGCCGTGAGCCCGGCTCAATCACCGGGTTGGCTTCATCGTCGTCGGTGAAGCTCAAGGGGTCAAACTGCCACTTGCGGGTTTGCGCCAGCGGGTTGCGTTTGGCGTTGCCATAGTTGAGCTCGGCGATGCGGTTCAAGTACTTGCGATCCAGCCCGTAGCGGCGTTCGTATTCCTGCGCGACCAGGCCAAACGTGGCCGGCCACATGAATTTGCAGTCAATGTCCTCATGGCCCTGCCAGGCGGCTGCGTTCTGGTTTTGCGAGGCCACGTCGCCGGGCAGATTCTTGAACTCCTCCACGCCCAGCACCAGCACACAGTCGTAACGCCCGGCTTCAATCTCGGCCATGGCCGTGAGCACGCCCAGGGACGATGAGGCGCAGGCGCCTTCGTGGCGCATGGCTGGAACGCCCCACAGCTCAGGCACCACCTGCGCCACCATCGCACCCAGGTGCGCCTGCTGGCGCTGCAGCTCGCCGAACGCGTTGCCCACGTGAATGCTCTCAATGGCCGACGCATCCAGCGAACACGCCGCCAGCGCACCCAGCGTGGCCTCACGGGTCATGTCAGAAATATCCTGCCCGTGGCGTGACCAGGCCTTGGCAAAGTCGGTTTGAAAGCCGCCGAGAATAAATACGGGTTCAGTCATGTGAGTCTCCTTTTGTCGTTGCGCCTTGATGCCATGGCGTCACTGTGGCATCGACGGCAAGTTGTTCATCCGTGTTCTGGCCTGGGCATATTCCACCGCCAGCCGGTCTACCACCGTGGCCACCGACTCAATCGATTTAATGCTGCCCAAACCCTGGCCTGCCGCCCAGACGTCAACCCACTTGCGGGCGGCAATCGGCTTGCTGCTGTCGTACTGGCGTGGCGGCGCGGCAGGCATGTTGTCGGGGTCGATGCCCAGCGCGCGCAGCGATGGCTTGAGCCAGCTTGCTGGCGTGCCGGTGATGCCCGCGCTGACGACCAAATCGTCCACCGTGCAGTCCACCACCATCTGCTTGAAGGCCGGTGCCGCCATGCTTTCTTCTACCGGAATGAAACGCGTGCCCATGTAGACATAGTCGGCGCCACTGGCAATCGCGCCCGCCACGCCCCAACCGTCGCTGATGCCGCCGCCCACCACCACCGGGCCATCAAAAAACTCGCGCACGGCACTGACGAACGCAAATGGCGACAGCGAGCCGGTGTGCCCGCCCGCACCGCTTGACACGCAAGCCAGCCCGTCGGCGCCTGCGGCCACGGCTTTGCGTGCCAGCGCGATGCTAGTCACGTCGGCAAACACCTGGCCGCCATAGGCCTGCACTGCCGTGATGGCGGGCTTGGGGCTGCCCAGTGCCGTGACCACGATGGGGGGTTTGTACTTGGCCACCAGCGCCAGGTCTTCGGGCAGCCGCGCGTTGGACGAGTGTGTGACCAGGTTGGCGCACCAGGGGCCTATGATGGCGGATGGCTGCTGGTCGTGCGCGTGGGCCAGGCCTTCCGTGATCTGTTTCATCCAGGCCTCAAGCTGTTCAATCGGCCGCGCGTTGGGTGTGGGGAAGGCGCCAACGATGCCGGCCTTGCAGGCCGCCAGCACCAGGTCGGGGCCAGAGATCAAAAACATGGGTGCTGCAAACACGGGCAGGCGCAGCTTGAACGGGAAAACGGGTGAATGCATGGGGCCTTACTCTGCCGCTTTGAAGCCGGAAATCTTGACCGCCTCGGCCCAGCGTTTGGACTCGGCCTGCGCAAAACGCGCAGTTTCTTCGGGCGTTGCGGGCATGGGTTCAAAAGCCATGGTCGCCCACTTGTCGCGAATCTCGGCGCTGCGCAAGGCTTTCACAAACTCGGTGTTGAGCCGGCCGATGATGGCGTCCGGTGTGCCCGCTGGCGCGGCAATCGACGACCAGATGTAGATGTCAAGCTCCGGGTAGCCCTGCTCGCGGAACGTGGCCAAGTTGGGCGCCAATGCCGAGCGCTGCGGGCTGGTAATGGCAATGAGCTTGACCTTGCCCGAGTCCACATGCGGTTTGACCGCCAGTAGCGGCAGGAAGGCCGCGTTCACCTGCCCGCCGACCAGGTTCTGCACGGCGGGCGGCGTGCCATTGAAGGGCACATGCGTCATGTCCAGCCCGGCGCGCTGGTTCAATATAACGCCGGCGAAATGCGATGAGTTGCCCGCCGTGAACGAGGCGAACGACACCTTGCCAGGGTTGGCTTTGGCCCAGGCCACAAACTCGGCCACATTGTTGGCGGGCACACTGGCATGCACGGCCATCACCATCGCGGCCCCGAGAAAATTGGTGACTGGTTTGAAGTTTTTTTCCGGGTCGTAGGGCAACTTGCTGAAAGTGTGGGGGTTGATGGTGAACATGCTGGTGTTGGCCAGCAGCAGGGTGTAGCCATCAGGGGCGGCCTGCATCACGTTTTGCGCAGCAATGATGCCGGAGCCACCCGGTTTGGCATCCACGATCAGCGGCTGCCCGGTGTTCTGCTTGAAGACTTCGGCCACATGGCGCAGCGCAATGTCCAGCGTGTTGCCGGGCGCAAACGGCACGACTACACGCACGGGTTTATCAGGAAAGCTGGCCTGCGGCCACGCAGGAAGTCCGCAGGCAACCAGTGGCAGGGCCGTCAGCGATTGAATCAGTATGCGTCTTTGCATGGCAGGGCCTCTAAAAAAGGGTTTTCAGCAAACTTGCAACCTGGGCCGGTTGCTCCAGCGGTGTCATGTGGCCGGCCGGTTCTACCCATTCCAGCCGCGCGCCAGGAATGCTTGTTGCCATCCCTTCGGACGCGTCAGGCGGCACCACCAGATCACTCCTTGAGCCCATCACCAGCGTGCGTGCCTGAATTCGTGGCAACAGCTGGCCCTGATCGGCCCGCGCCATGATGGCGCGCAACTGGCGCATGCCCGCCTGCGCTCCCGCCTCGCGCATGATGGACAACGCCTCGGCCATCAGAGCCGCATCGGCGTGGTGTGACTTGTGAATGCCGAAAGTTGCCACGCCCTGGGTGACACGCTCAAAGTCACGCTCCATGGCGGTGACGGTCTTTTCACGCGCCACCCTGCCGTCCGCTGTTTCTGCCCGGCTTGATGTGTTCAAGAGTGCAATGGCCAGCGTGGTTTGGGCACGAGAAGCTATTAAGTGCGCAGCAATTAGTTCGAGCGCCACATAGCCACCCATCGAAAACCCGCACACCACCAGACGCTGCGTGGCGGGTGCATCGGCCACCAGCGCCCAGGCGTCACGCGCCATGTCGGCGATGCTGGATTGGGTGGTCACGTCCGCAATGCGAATATCAGCGGCATCTTGCATCAGGGGCACCACGCGACCCCAAATGCGGGCGGTATTGAGCATGCCGGGAATCAGCAGCAGAACAGGTTTCTTTGTGTTGGTTGTCATGCGGTGTTCAAAGGCAAAGCCAGTGCTTTGGCCTGTTCGCGCAAACTGCGCTTCAATATCTTCCCAACCGGGTTGCGGGGCAGGGCTGCCAGCGGCAACAGGTATTCGGGCAGCTTGTAGGCGGCGATGCGCTGCTCATTGCGCAAAAATTCAGTGAGAGTCTCCAGCGAAATCTGGTGCCCCTCCATGGCGGCAACGCAGGCACACAGTTTTTCGCCAAGGATGGGGTCGGGCACACCCACCACCGCCACTTCGCGCACGCCGGGACAGGCGGCCAGCAGGCCCTCGATTTCTTCACTGGAAATGTTCATGCCGCCCCGGATCACCAGGTCTTTGGAGCGACCCACATAGCGGTAGTACTGCAAGCGGTCTCCGGCAATCTCGAACAAATCACCGGTCTTGTAAAAACCCTGTTCGTCAAAAGCGCGCTGGCTCAATTCAGGGGCGCGGAAGTAGCCGCTGAACACTGTGGGCCCGCTGAAACGCAGCTCGCCGGGTTGGCCAGCCACTGTGATGTCATCGCCAGTGTCTGCGTCCACCAGGCGGGTCCTGATCTTGCGCGTGGTCGAGACGCTCCACTCAAAACCATCGACACCCGCGCGGGGAAAGAATTGCGCCCGCAGCGCCGGGTCGAGTATGTCAACATCGCTGCCTGACAAGGCAGCGCCCTCGTTGGAGCCAAAGTAGTTGACGATCTGCACGCCGTGCTTTTCGGCGAAGCCGCGCACCATCCACTCCGACAGTGGCGCCGCGCCTGAGCCAATGCGTGACAGCCGCTTGAAGTCAATGCCTGCCAGCAGCGCATCGTTTTGCAGCAGCATGTTCAATACAGCCGGGGGCGACACGGTGTAGTCAATGCGTTCGTCACGCAACTGCTGTAGAAAAATGGGCAGGCTGAACGGGTGGTGCTGCACCACGGTGCCGCCCAACACCAGCCAGCCGGCAAAGGCGGTTGACAGGCCTGCCATGTTGACAAACGGGAATGGGTTCAACAGACGTGCATGCCTTGGGATGCGTGCGGCCTCAATGATGCTGGGCGCCACGATCAGCCATTCGTTGTGGCTGCGCGGCACACCCTTGGGCTGGGCTTCAGTGCCCGAGGTCCAGCAGATGGTGAAGACATCGTTGGCAGTGACGGCTGCCTGCCGTTGGGCCTGTTCCAGCGTGGCCCTCTGCGCGTGGTTCAGCGGGAGGCCGGTCAGTGCGCCGAGTTTGACAACGCCATCGCCCAAGCCCTCACCCCATGCAAACACTGCCTTGAGCGATTTGTGCGTTGCCCGCAAGCTGCAAAACATTTCGGCCGCCGCATGGCCGTGCCCTGGCTTGCCAATGTGGCCAAAGGTGATCACCGCAGCCGCATCGGTCTGAGACAGGATATGCCTCAACTCGTGCTCGCGGTATTGCACCGGTACAGGCGTCACCACAATGCCCAGCCGCGCGCAGGCCAGGTAGGCCACAAACTGCTCGACGCAGTTGGGCATCATGGCCACCAGAATGTCGTCGCGCCGGATGCCGCTTTCAATCAGCACCACGCACAGGCTGTCGACCGCGTCAGCCAGTTGCGTCCAACTCAGCCGTTGCGGCGCCCCATGTGCAAACTCACTGCGGTTGGGCGCATCAACAACGGCCTCCTGCTCACCCAGCTCGCGCACATTGTTGACGAACAGGTCCCACAGTGTTTGTGCGCCCCACCAGCCCCGGGCCGTATAGTCGTCTATCTTGTTTTTTGAAACCAGAATCATGGCCTATTTCCAGCGGTCCAGCGTGCGCTGGCTGACAAAGCTGGCATGAAAGCCATGCGGAATGCGGCGCGGCAAAAGAATCCGCGCCACCGGCCCCTCGGCCAAGCGCGCGCCCTTGCAGTCAAACACCTGGATCTCGGAGCGTTGGTCGGTCGGGTTCCAGACCGGCGTCACCAGGTAACCATCGTCTTCAGCTTGGGCTTGGTCACGCGGCGCAAAACCGGGTTCGTTGTAAAAATACTGCGGCCCGGCACTGTAGGCCACATAGCCACCGGTGCCAATGTCGTATTTCACCAGGCCGGGAAAGCGCGGTTCTTCACGGCCACCCTGCGGGAAAATGATGTTGTACGAGTATCGGTTCTTGCGGCCCTGGTAGGAGCTGTTGATCACCGGGAATTCGCTGTTGAGCACGTCATCAATCACACGTTCCTGCGTCTTGCCGGTCTTGAGGTCAAAGCGCCACTCATACAGCATGAAATCGCGCTGGCGCTGGTTGATGGTGTGCTCCAGGCGGCGCGAATCCAGCTCTCCATTGGCGGTTGTGTGGATGCGGTAGGGCGTGCCCACCATCACCACTTCGTCACCGTCTTCCCAGGCGTTCACCACGTGCAGCATGTAGGCGGGCTTAGCCTCAAACCAGCGGATGTCTTTGGCCGACCCGTAGCGTGGCACCACGGCGAAGCGCGTGGGCTGGTCGGCATGAAAGCGAACCTTGTAGCGCTTGGCCTTCAGGGCTTCCTCATCCGGCCACAAGGGGAAATCATGCAGGATGGTGTAGTGCTCGGTCACGGCCATGTCGTGCGGCAGGCGCGGTCCTGGCAAGGGGATTTCAATCTTGTGCTTGAGCTTGCGGTCTGGCCCGATGACGCCATATTCCATGTACGGCGCGGTCAGGCTGTAGTCAAAAAACAGCAACTCGCCCGTGTGTTCATCAGGCCGTGAATGTGCCGAAATCTTGGCAAACGCACCATCAAAGTCAGCGGTACCGAGAGTTTCCAGCGTGTAGGGGTCAACGGCGTAGGGCATGCCTGAGCGGTACCACATGGTGACCAGTCGGCCCGCGTGGTACTTGACGTCGGTATTCGCCGTGTTCTTGAGGGGCTGGTCTTCGCGGTCCGCGCGCATGGGCTCCTTCAGGCCCTTCCACAACGCACGCCCGGCAGCACGTTCTTCCTGCAAGGCCGGCGTCTGGACCCAGCGGTTGCGGTACGTCACCTTGCCGTTTTGAAAGCGGATGGCATGCACCATGCCGTCGCCGTCGTAGGCGTGGTAGCGCCAGTCTGGCAGGTAAAACGGGTTGGGGCCGTTGCGCACATACAGGCCATTCAGATCGGTAGGCACCTCGCCAATGACGGGCATGTTGTCGAACACATCCTCGCTGTCAACCGGCGCATTGTTGCCGTCGAGTGCCGGGATTTCGTGCGTCGGTAAATCGTTGAGTTTCATGGCTACCTCGTCTCTGACGTGTGTGCTTGCAGGCGGTCTTTTTCAATCCAGCAGGCATGAAAACCCACCGGCAGGCGCTGTGGCAATTCGACCTGCGCCACCGGCCCACGCGCGATGTCGTGCGCATCAAAAATATCCAGGGTCTGCAACTGGGCCGCGTCGTTCCACTGGAAGGTGATGACATAACCGTCGTCTTCCGCCTTGGGCGCATCAGCCTCGGCAAACCAGGGCTCCGAATACCAGCTATGTTGCGTATCGTCAGACCAACCCCCTAGGTCGGCGCCGGTTTCAAGGTCAAACTTGCGCACGCCCGACCATTGCAAGGTGGTGGTTTCAGAGTGGTCTACCAAATAGCCAAAACGCGTCTTGCGGCCTGTTTTGCGCGCGTTGATGCTGGGGAACTCGGCGTTGTATTTTTCGTTGAGCACATGCTCAAGCGTTTCGCCGGTTGTGAGGTTCATCTTCCACACCCACAGGCGGGCATGCATGGCCAACTCGGCCACATCCCTGGCGGTGCGCTTCGCGTCGATGCCGCCCTGGCCATCAAGGCAGGGCAAGTAGCGGCAACCCACCATCACCACCCAGTCGCCCTTTTCGCCAGCTTCTTCCCAGGCGTTGACCACGTGGTACAGATAGCAGGGCGTGAAGTTAAACCAGCGAATGCTGTCACTGGCGCCCAGGCGCGGAATCACGCCAAAACGCGTGTGCATCTCGGGATGGAACTCGATCTTGTGGCGGCCCAGGGCCATGGCCTCATGGTCGTGGAACAGCGGCAGGTCATGCAGCACTGAATAATGCTCGGTCACCGCCATGTCATGCGGCAGGCGCGGACCGGGCAGATCAATCGGCACATAGTGTTTGAGCGCGCCGTCGGCACCCACAACGCCGTAGTGCATGTAGGGTGCGTCATTGCCATAGTCGAAGAACATCATCTCTTCAGTGACTTCATCCACTTTGGCGTGGGCTGAAATTTTGGCACCGCTGCTGGCTATGACAGCCGATTTGCCCAGTGTTTTGAGCGTGATGGGGTCGATCTCATACGCATCGCCCGACATATACCACAGCGCCAGCGCCCGGCCCCGGTGGCCCACCATGTCGGTGTTGGCAGTGTCTTTCAGGCGCTTGTCGGTGCGGCCTTTGAGAGTCTCACGAATGCCGTAATGCGTGGCATGGCCCGCCGCCTGCTCTTCCACAAACGCATCGGTCTGCACCCAGCGGTTGCGGTAGGTGAGCTGGCCGTTGTCGAATTGGGCTGAATGCACCATGCCATCGCCATCAAATGGGTGGTAGCGCCCATTGGGCGCATAACGTGCGTTGGGGCCGACGCGCAGGTAGACGCCGTTGAGGTTTTTGGGGATGTTTCCCTTGATGAGCTTCAGATCCTTGAGTTCCAGCTCCTGCGTCACTGGCGCGTAAACACCTGTGAGCAGCGGGCCATAGTCTTCGCCGAAGGGCGCGAGATTTTCCGGAGCGGTGCGTGAGTTCATCGGTGATTCCCGTCAAAAGATGGTTATTACTTTCTTAATTGAACTCATCTTAAACGAAGAAACTGATTCTGACAAGCATGCAGGTAGATGAACTCATGGTGTCGCCTTTGATTGACGGTTAAATCCTGTCCAGTCGGAGCGGATCTCGCTGGCATCGGCCCAGCACGCGTGGGTGCCGCTGCTGATTCGGTGTGGCAGAACGATCCACGCGACCGGCCCGGCAGCGATATTCATTGCATCCAGCACCACACACTCGGAGGTGTTGGTGTTCATATCGGTGACGAAGCTGACTACATAGCCATCGTCTTCGCTCTGCGCGTTGGTGTTGGGCGCCATTGGCGACTCGCTGCCAAAACGTCCGGCGCCAAAGTAGTAGCTCTCGGATTGGCCGCTGACATGGTCAAAGCGGGTAATGCCGTCGAACAGGAAGGAGTTGGGGTGCGCCACCATGTTGTACGAATACCGGTAAGGCTGGCCCCAGTAGCGGGCATTGATCATGCCGAACTCCAGAGGCAGGTCTGACAGACGCTGCTCATGCGTTTTCCCCGTGCACAGGTTGAAGCGCCAGCAATACAGCGTGGGGCCGTAGCGGTCGGGACCCAGGGTCGCGCCGGAGTTGTCGAAGCCGGCGTCGCCGTTGCCGCGCGTGGGCTGGGGGGTGCGCTGGTGGTAACCATGCAGCACGATCTCGTCGCCTTCTTCCCAGGCATTGAGCCAGTGCAGCACATAGGTCGGGCTGGCCTCGAACCAGTGCACATCGCCAGGTTTGCCGCGCCGCGGGACGATGCCAAAGCGCGACGGCAGCTCGGGGTGGTAGCCCACCTTGTGTTTGCCTTGCTGCAACAGTTGCGGGTCCCAAAACAGCGGAAAGTCGTTGAGAATGGCGTAGTTCTCGGTGAACGCCATGTCATGCGGCAGGCGTGGGCCGGGCAATTCCACCGGCACGTAGTGAACCAGCTGGTTGTTCTGGTCGACCACGCCGAAGTGCATGTAAGGTGCCTGCTTGGAGTAGTTGAAAAACAGCAGTTCGCCGGTGTGCGGGTCGACCTTCGGATGCGCCGAAATGCCGCCATCCGGCAGGATGAGATCGCCCCAGGCATCGGTGCCTTTGAACGCCAGCGTGCGCGCATCCATTCGGTAGGGTTCGCCACACTGGTAGAAGGTGGCAAGCGCGGAACCCGCGTGCACGATCACATCCGTGGCGGCTGTATCACGCAGCCCGCCGCGCGCCCCCCAGCCCGCGCGCTCGGCCAGATGCGGATTGTCGATCAACCCGGCATACAAGGCACGCCCCGCTTGCTGCTCCTCGATGAACGCCTTGGTTGGAATGAAGCGGTTGCGATACTCGCACTTGCCGCCCTGAAAGCTCATGAGGTGCAGCATGGCATCGCCATCAAACGCGTGGTAGCGACCGAGCGGTTGATGCACAGGGTTCTGCGTGTTGCGCAAATACACGCCATTCAACGATTTGGGAATTTCACCGATCACCGTCAGATCGCTCGCATTGCATTCGACGTAATTCGGCTCGAACACGCCAGTCATGAAAGGATGCCCGTTGGGCACCAATGTTGGTTTTATTTTGTTGACAATTTCAGTTTGCACGGCACGCTTTCTCCATAGGGTTGGTTGGTCGCGACGGCGAGGCCAGCCGGTTGCACAAATCCTTGGGCACTTCGTCAATGTCAGGCATGTTGTCGAACATATCCTCGCAGCCGATCGGGGCGTTGTCGCCGTCGAGTGCCGGGATTTTGCGAGTGTGCAAACCGTTGAGTTTCATGTTGACCCCGTGTGAGTGTGGAGATGGATTCTTGAAGTCGCTCAACTCAATGAAATGTCGCCGGTATGGACTGTGGGCCCGCCAGCCGCTGGCAGTGCAGTTGTTGACTTTTCCCTAGAATCAGTCGAGTTTCATGCCAGCCTTTTTGATGATGGCGCCCCAGCGCGCATGGTCAGCCACCACCATGGCCGCGAACTGATCCTTCGGCATGCCGCCCGGATCGAGCGCCATGTCGTTGAGCTTGGACAACATGTCCGGCTGCTTGAGGATTTTCGTTATTTCCGTGGACAGGTTTTGTACGACGTCGGGAGCGGTTTTTCCGGTCACGAATATCCCGACCCAGCTGAACGACTCGAATCCCGGAAACCCTTGTTCCGTGAAAGTGGGTACGTCCGGGGTCCAGCTTGAACGTACGGCGGAAGACACTGCCAACGCGCGCAACTTGCCGCTGGCAACGTGGGTCTTCAAGGTGGCGTAGTCGACAAACGACGCAGACACCTCGCCTGCGAGCAGCGCCATGACCACCGGACCAGCGCCTTTGTAAGGCACATGCACCATGTCCAGGCCCGCCACTTCGTTGAGCTTGTAGCCATAGAGACTTCCGATGGAGCCGGTGCCAACCGATGCATAGGTGTGCGACTTCGGCTGGGCCTTGACTTGTGCGACGAACTCTTTCATCGTTTTGGCCCATGATTTGGACGTGTTGACGGCCAGCCACAGTGGCGATGAAAACAGATCGGTAATCGGTATCAGATCGCGCAGGGGATCGAAAGGAGCCGAGGCGTAGAGGGCCGGTGCCTGCACCAGTAGCTGGTTGGTGACCAGCAGCGTGTAGCCGTCCGGGGTCGCCTTGGCGACCATATCGGCGCCGATCATGCCGCTGGCACCCGGCTTGTTTTCGACGATCACGGGCTGTTTCATTACTTCGGGCAGTTTGAGCGCAAGGATGCGGGAGACCGAATCGCCGGGCCCACCGGTGCCGAAAGCACTGACGATCTTGATCGTTTTGTTCGGGTAACTTTGTGCATGCGCGATGCCGCTGGGCAAGGCGGCGGCACCCAGGATCGTCAGGGCCCGGACGACCGCGGTTCTGCGTGTGGTGGTATTCACCTGGTTTGTCTCTTTCGCAAAACTATGCCAATGCCCGGCACTCAGTCAAGCGCCACGCCCGCACGTTTGATCAGCCGCGTCCAGCGACCATGGTCGCCCACCACCTGGGCGGCGAACTGGGCCTGCGACGTACCCCCCATCTCGAAGCCCATGTCCTTGAATTTGGCAATCAAGTCGGGTTGTTGTAGCGCCTTGTCGACTTCTGCGTGCAGCCGTGCAACGATGTCAGGAGGGGTCTTGCTGGGCAGGAACAGCCCGCCCCAGCCGTATGACTCGAATCCGGGGTATCCCAGTTCGGACAGTGTCGGCACGTCTGGCGTCAACGCGGAACGCTTGGTTCCTGTGACAGCCAGCAAGCGCACCTTTCCGTCAGTGACATACGGCTTGAGGCTCACGTAGTCAATAAACAAGCCGGATACTTCGCCTCCCACGAGCGCCATCGTGGCCGGCGCACCGCCTTTATAAGGTACGTGAATCATGTTCAGATGGGCCGCTTCGTTAAGGCCGAAGGCGTAAAGGTGATGCGAAGATCCCGGGCCGATCGACGCGTAGCTGTCATCGCGCGTTTTACCCTTGGTGAGCTCGGAGAACTCCTTGAGCGTTTTGGCGGGTACCCGGGTCGGGTTTACGGCAAACCATAACGGCGTACGGATCACGTCCGTCAGGGGGGTAAAGTCCTTTAGCGGATCAAAGGGCAACTTGGCATACAGGCCGGCAACCTGCACCAGCAGCGGCCCGTTGAACAATATCGTGTAGCCGTCCGGAGCCGACTTGGCAACAAAGTCGGTGGCAATAATGCCACTGGCGCCAGGCTTGTTTTCCACCACCATGGGCCAGCCCAGCGTCTCCTCCAGCTTTTTTGCCACGGTGCGCGCAATGAAGTCATTGCCCCCGCCCGCAGAAGTCGGCACGATTATCTTGATCGGCCGGTTGGGAAAGGCCTGCCCCCAGGCCAAGCTGCCTGCCAAGGTGGCGCACGCGACTATAGACATCTGGGCCAGCAAAGTCCTGCGATTGCTAAGTTTCATGATTTGTCTCCTGATTGAGTTGCTTGGGGGGGCTGAATGCTTGCTGCTTGCTTTGCAGTTCACATGGATCAAGGACAGGATTAAAATCCCATAAATCTTGCCTATAAACATCTAATTGAAAAAAATCCCAATGGATGAGAAATTTCCTAAAATACCCCGCGCCCAAAGTGCGGGCAAGGTTCTCGCGTTGCTGAAACTCGTGGGCGCTCACCACCCTCAAGGCGTACGGCTCAAACAGCTGATAGCCGAAAGCGGGCAAGACCGGTCCACCGCCCACCGCTTGCTGGCCTGCCTGGTGGAAGAAGGTTTTGTGGAGCGCGCAGCGCCTGCCAAGCTTTACCGGTTGGGCATGGAGGCCATGCAAATGGGCCTGGTATCCGCAGGCATGGCGCCTGTGGTGGACCGGTTCCGCCCCGTGTTGCAGCGGATCGCCCGCCAAACCGGCGACACGGTGTTCTTGGTGGTGCGCAGCGGCGACCACGCCTTATGTTTACACCGGGAAGAAGGGCCCTATCCGATCAAGGCCTTTGTCGTGGAGCCGGGAACACGGCGTCTGCTGGGGGTCAGTTCAGTGGGGGTCAGTATTCTGGCCAGCTTGCCGGACGCCGAGACATCGGCAACATTCGCCCGGCACGCATCAGAATACGTCCGCCTCGGAATTTCCGCAGACAAACTGCACCGGATGGTGGAAGCTACCCGCAAAAACGGGTTCGCCGAGATGCCCGATTTTCGTACCGATGAGACCAACGGCGTCGGCTGTGGTTTCCGGCTCTCCAGCAATGGCTATGCAGGCATCAGCATTGCTGCCATCAATTCGCGAATGACTGCGCAGCGCCGCCGGGAACTGGGTGCCCAATTGATGCACGAAGTGCATCCTCTCGCGTGGACCGCCGATCCAGCCCCCGCGCGGCCCAGCTGACGGCGACAGTACACCGGCCCTGACCCGGGAGAAGCGTCCCATCACATCGGACGGGTATTATCCCATATGGCAAGAAATGAATAAGAAAATTCTTGCCATTGCAACTAAAACAAATATATTCCACCCTGTTCCGCCTTTCATGGCGCTACTGAAAGCGCCTTTTGTATTTCGATGGCCTGGAAATCAAGGTTTCAAAAATATTCTTCAAATTCAAAGGATCCCCTGGATGAACTCAACCTTAAGTGACGAACAAAAGATCGCTGTGTTCCGGGCGATGGTCAGCGGTTGGCAGGACAAACAGTGGCGTCAATGCGCAGACCTGTTCGCGCCGAACGGGGTGCTGCAGTCCATGATGAAGGAGCCAGTAGTCGGGCGCGAGGTCTTCTATGAGCGCATGGTGAATCTTGCCGCTCCCAACAAAAAGGTGACCATGCATGTGCATCGGGTCGGCATCATCGATGGCGCGGTGGTTTCAGAGCGAACCGATGAAGTCGTCATTGATGGAATAAGCCGCTCGGTGCCCGTGGTCGGCATCATGGAGTTCGACGGCCCCCTGATCTCGCTTTGGCGCGAATACTACGATCTTGCGCAGCTTCGTCGAGCTCAAGGCAAGGGCGACTGACGGTCGGCACACTGCGTTTCTTCAATCGCTTTCAAGAAAGCAAGTCATGGCAAATGCCCCTCTAAAAAAAATCATTGCCTTTTACTGCCGCTTCACTCCCAGTTACAGTGCCATGGGCTTCCATGCGCGACGGCTGTTCTGGGGACGTGTCAAGGCGGAGTTCGCGGGCCAAACATGGCTTGTCACCGGGGGATCCGAGGGCATCGGCGGGGCGGCCGCCCGGGCAGCCGCCGCCGGTGGAGCAACTGTGATCTGCGTGGCGCGCGATATTGGCAAGCTCAAGGCGTTTGCCGCGTCAGTCAAAGGGCCCGGCAAAGTTGTCTCCGAGGTGGCGGATTTCTCCCTACAGAACGACATCCGCTTGCTACTGGCGCGCCTGGAAGAGCGCGGCACGAGGATCGATGTTCTGATCAACAACGTGGGCATTCAGAAACGGGACCAGATTCTCACCCGGGAAGGGCTCGAAACTTCTTTCGCTACAAATATCCTGGGACACTATTTTCTGACCCGCGAATTGCTCGGCCGGAAAATTCTGAGCGAAAACGCCACGGTCATAGAGGTATCGTCTGGCGGCATGTACAACCATGCCATGGTGGTCAAGGATCTGAATCTCACTGGAGAAGGGTACCTTGGTGTGCGGGCTTATGGACTGTCCAAGCGCGCACAGGTGATGCTCACGCGCTACTGGCGCGAGAAATACGCCGACAGCGGCAAATTTTTCTACGTTATGCACCCGGGCTGGGTCGATACCGCCAGCGTTGGGCGCTCCATGCCGCGCTTCCGCGCCATGCTCAAGTCGGTTTTGCGCGACCATGCGCAGGGTGCCGACACCATCGCATGGCTGGCCGCAACCAGACCCACGCAGCGAGCGGACGAGTCCATCTGGTTTGACCGCAAGGAACGTCCCGTGCACATCTACGCCCACACACCGAAATCGACGGCCACAGGCGTGGACCTGGTGGCGGGGCTGGAGAACAGCTTATCGAACCTGTCGATGCCGCCGGCAGGCGCCGGTCACGCGCCAAGCCACTGGCCGGCCGAGCACATGCCCGTGAAGTAGCGCGCCATGGACGTCGCCGAAGGGTGCGAGATTTTCCGCAGCGGTTGACCTGGTTAAGTTAGTCGTCCCTGAGAAACCCAGTTTTACGATTGAGCCTTGTGCAGGGTGGCCAACGTCATCGCCATTGGAGCGCTGGTATTGAAGCAATGGCTGCGGGCAGCCGCGCAAGCGCCGGCAGCTGGCGCAAAGTGAATCCGCAAAGGGCGTAAAAAAGCCGCAGCTTCCTGAGGATCTTGCGCAGGTTGTGCCCGGCGCCGCACAGCAGCGCATTCATCGCATCACCCTCAATGCCCTTGAGGAAGTTGCGGGCCAGTCTGCCATCAGACTTCAAGTGCCCAATCACAGGCTCCACCGAATTGCCGGGCAGTGACTTGGCAGCCAGCACAAAACTCTCCTTGCTGGTCGAGACGATGCCCACTTTGACGCCAAACTCGTACTGCTTGCGGGCTTTGCCTTTCGCGATGCATTCCACTTCCAGCGCGTGCACGCTGTACAGCTTGGGTGGATCGCCATCGGCTCTCTTCCTGGGCTGGCTGTGAATGCGCGTGGCAACTTGCAAGAGTTTGCCCATCCGTGATGACGTTTGTTCTTCAAGAGCCATCTTGCGTCCAATGTCCCGGATGACCCGCCCCAAGTAGGTGCGCAGCTTTCTGGTGTGCGCCACAGCCTCTTCATCGGGGACGTTGCACGTGTGCTTGAGCAGTTGCAAGCCGACCATCAGGCGGATCGGGTGGCCCGCGCGTCCCACGCCGACTGCGTAAAGGTCGCCAAAGCGGCTCTCGCAGGATTGCCAATCGATCTGTTGACTCAATTGCGCCAATGGGTGGCGCAGATTGATGATGTTGCTCAACTCCTGGCGAAACAGGTCTGAGTAGTTTGCTCTATTTGTAATAGCAATTCAGTTGGTGCGCCCGTCGCGCGCAATGCACGCATTCATCCAGCCATCGTTCGTGTACAGGATCAGCCCGGTGGCCTGTGGGTCAAACGGCAAGCTGCGCGCGCGGCCATCGCCATAGGTGATTTTCCAGCAGGGAGTTTTGAGCTTGATCCAAGCCTTGTCTTCGGTCAAAAAGTGACTTATTACTTTCTTAATTGAACTTGAAATAGCTCAGGACACTGGGCTTTGCAAGGGAGTCCATATTGAATCGCGTTGTGTCGGGCGGAGTTGCAGTCAGGTGGATAAGATGGGTGCAAAACAATTACCTGGAGCATTCCGATGAAACGGTTGAAGGCAATTGGCGTTGTGTTGCTGGCACTGTTTGTCTTGCTCGCGCTGGCCGCCTGGCTGGTCTTTCGGTTGCCCGGTTTTGGCGGCACGCCTGAGGGCGCGCGCATGGAGCGCATGCGCCAGTCCAAACAGTTCATCAACGGGCGCTTTGAGAACACGCCGCCCTACGTGAGCAACATGTCGGTGCTGGGCGAGCTGCAGGCCTACATGGGCGAGCAGCAGCGCGAGCCCGGTTTTGCGCTGCCGGTACTGCCAATGGCGGCGAGTGATTTGGCCGCGATGCCGCTGCCCGGCCTGCGCGCCTGGTGGCTCGGCCACGCCAGTGTGCTGGTGGAAATTGACGGCGTACGCATCCTCACCGATCCGGTGTTTTCCCAACGCACCTCGCCCTTCCAGTGGGTCGGGCCGGCGCGGCTGCACCCGGTGCCTCTGGCGCTGGCAGAGTGGAAAAACATTGACGCCGTGGTCATCTCCCACGACCACTTTGACCACCTCGACATGGACACCGTGCGCCACCTGGCCCGGGGCGGCAGCCACTTTTACGTGGGCCTGGGCGTGGGCGCGCACCTTCAGCGCTGGGCAGTGCCGGTAGCGCAAATCCACGAGATGGACTGGTGGGAGCAACTGAGCATCAAGGGCGTGGTGATCCACTGCACACCGGCGCGGCATTATTCGGGTCGCAAGAGCATGGACAACAGCACCTTGTGGTCGTCCTGGATGATCAAAGGCCCGCGCCATTCGGCCTGGTACAGCGGCGACACCGGTTATGCGGGCCACTTCAAGAAGATTCGCGAGCGCCTGGGCGCGCCGGAACTCGCGCTTATCAAAATTGGCGCCTATGGCGACACCTGGCTCGACATCCACATGCACCCCGAGGCCGCCGTGCAGGCGCACCTGGACGTGGGCGCCACCACACTGCTGCCGGTGCACTGGGCCACCTTCAACCTGGCCTACCACGACTGGGCCGAGCCGGCTGTGCGCACGGCCGCCGCCGCCCGCGCCAAGGGGGTGCAGTTGGTGGCACCGCGGGTCGGGGAGAAGTTTGAATTTGGCCTGCCATTCGTGAACCGGGCCTGGTATTTGCCACCGGCCAATTGATCCGGCGAATCCGTGCGAACCTGTGCGGGCCCGTGCCAGAAGCCCCGGCTCAAGTCCTTCAGCCGTTCAGGTCAAAGCGCGGGTTGGCCGCCCGCGCAGCGCCAGGTGCGCCACCAGCCCGCACAAAGTGAAGCCGAGCATCAACCAGCCCACATTGCGCGAGCCCTGGTGCGGCACCAGCCCCACCGTGTAGCCGCCCAACGCCCCCATCAGTTGCTGCGCCAGGCCCGCCAGTGCTGCTGCCGAGCCCGCGAGCAGCGGCACCACACCCACCGTGCCGGCCATGGTCGGCGGCACCAGAAAGCCGTGGCCCAGGCCGAGCAACATCAAGGGCAACGTGAAGGCCAGCGGCGTGTTGACCCCCGCAAAAGCCAGGGCCAGCAGCAGCAACAGGCCCGAGAGTGTGGCGCCCTGGCCCAGCGCCATCACCCAGCGTTCACCCTGGCCGTGGATCAGCCGGCTGGTGAGGAAATTGCCCGCAATGTAGGCGATGGGCACACACATGATGTACCAGCCAATGCCGTCCGGCCCCACGCC
>JANMMR010000249.1:0-7861 GCA_031373455.1 Rhodoferax sp. | reverse complement strand
GCCGGCGCGGGCAGTGTCGCCAAAGGACAGACCATTTGGGAGGCCCAATGCGCCAGTTGCCACGGCGTGTTTGGCGAGTCCAATCAGGTGTTCACACCGCTGGTGGGCGGCACAACCGCCAAAGACATCCAATCGGGAAACGTTGCCAGCCTCAAGGACAACTCGTACCCGGGCCGCACCACGTTGATGAAGTTGTCGACCTTGTCGACCCTGTGGGACTACATCAGCCGAGCCATGCCGTGGAATGCGCCCAAATCACTCTCGCCCGACGAGGTGTACGCCGTGACCGCGTTCATGCTGAACCTGGGCGGCGTGGTGCCCGACGACTTCACCTTGAGCGACACCAACATCCGCGAGGTGCAGGCGCGTCTGCCCAACCGCAACGGCACCACCACGGCGCATGGTTTGTGGCCTGGGCGGGAATTCGGTGGCAAAGCTGCGCCCGACGTGAAGGCGGCCGCCTGCATGCGCAACTGCAATGCCGGAAACGAGCGCGCCCGCGTGCCCCAGGTGGCCTCCCAGGTACCCGACTACGCGCGCAACGCCCACGGCAACCTGGCCGAGCAAAACCGGCTGGTGGGCGCCCAGCGCGGGGCTGACACCACGCTGGCGGAGCGCCCGGCCGGGTCGGTGGTGGCCGTTGCCTCGCCTTCAACGGCAACTTCTCCGGCGCCTTCTCCGGCGCCTTCACCATCGCCCGTGGCGGCCGTCAAAACCGCGCAGCCCGATTCGCCCCAGGCCGCAGCCCTGGCCAGCAAATACAGTTGCACCGCCTGCCACGGCATGGCGCAAAAAATTGTCGGGCCGGGCTTCACGGACATCGCCAAAAAATACCCCGGCAATGTCAACTACCTGGCGCGCAAGATTGTTGATGGAGGAGGCGGCGTCTGGGGCGCCGTTCCGATGCCGCCGCAAACCATCCCCGAGGCAGACGCCCAATTGCTCGCCGCCTGGCTGGCAACGGGTGCTTTGCGGTAGGGGAAGGCAGGGAAATTCAAGCTAAGGGAAAATAGGGCACCGTTGCGCCAGCCAAAGCGTCGAAAATCCGTTCAATCCAACCGAGCCATCCATCCGGTCTCATCTGTTAATACCGTCAAGTTCACCAAGGAGCTTTCCATGCAAACCCGTCGCAAGACCCTTCAACACAGCGCCGTGCTGGCCAGCCTTTTGGCCGGTACCGGCCTGTTTCCCCAGTACGCGCTGGCTTTCAACGCACCCGCCTTCGAGGCCAAAAACCTCAACGACGCGCTCAAGGCTCTGGGTGCCGGCGCGCCGCAGGCCAGCAAAGATGTGACCTTGACCGCACCCGACATCGCTGAAAACGGCGCCGTGGTGCCGATGGGCGCTGCCACCACCCTCTCGGGTGTGAAGCAGTTGCTGTTGCTGGTCGAGAAAAATCCGAACGCCCTGGTGGCGGTCTTCAATGTGAGCGACAGCGTGGAGGCCAACATGACCACCCGCGCGAAGATGGGCCAGTCGTCCGACGTGTACGCGGTGGCGATCATGAACGACGGCAAGGCTTTCTTCACCAAGAAAGAAGTCAAGGTCACGTTAGGTGGCTGCGGCGGTTAAATCAGCATTCAAGGAGTAAATCATGGCAGACCCAATGCGCATTCGCGCCCAAGCCCAAGGCGGCAACGCCGTCGTCCGTGTGCTGATGGCGCACGAAATGGAAACCGGCCAACGCAAGGATTCGGCCGGCAAGGTCATTCCGGCCTGGCACATTTCCGACGTGACCGCCAGCCTCAACGGCAAGCAGGTCCTGAGCGCCGAGTGGGGTCCGGCGGTGGCAAAAAATCCGTTTTTGCAGTTCACCATCAAAGGCGCCAAGGCCGGCGACAAAATCGCGGTGACCTGGAAAGACAACAAAGGCGACACCCGCACCGACGAAGCCACCGTATCCTGAAGAATAAAAAACGGAGACAAGGCATGACGTTTCGATACCGCGTGGCTGGTGCACTGGCCTTGGGCTTGCTGGCTGGCACCAGCGCTTTTCCCGTGCTGGCGCAAAAATCCGCCGCCGACGGCATCGCCGAGTACCGCGCGATGCTGGCCGATGGCAACCCGGCCGATCTGTTCGAAGCCAAAGGTGAAGGCCTGTGGAAGCAGAAACGCGGCCCCAAAAACGCGTCGCTCGAGGCCTGTGACCTGGGCAAGGGCGCCGGTGTGGTCAAGGGCGCATTCGTCGAGTTGCCGCGCTATTTTGACGACACCAAACGGGTGCAAGACCTGGAGTCGCGCCTGCTCAGCTGCATGGAAACGCTGCAGGGTTTCAACGCCACCGAGGTGGCCAAAACGGCTTTTGGCCGGGGTGAGCAGAACAACATCACCGCCCTGGCGGCCTGGGTTTCAGCGGAGTCGCGCGGCATGAAATTCAACCTGCCACAAAACCGCATGGAAGAAAAAACCATGTACGAGGTGGGCAAACGCATCTTCTTCGCACGCGGCGGCACGCACGATTTTTCCTGCGCGTCCTGCCACGGCGAAGACGGCAAACGCATCCGCCTGCAAGACCTGCCCAATCTGCAGAAAAACCCGGGCGCGGGCAATGGCTTTGGCGCATGGCCGGCCTACCGTGTCTCCAACGGCCAGATGTGGGGCATGCAATTGCGCCTGAACGACTGTTACCGCCAGCAGCGTTTTCCTTACCCGCTCTTTGGCAGCGAAGCCACGGTGGCGCTGGGCGTTTACCTGGGTGTCAACGGCAAGGGCGGCGAGTCGATTGCGCCAGCCATCAAGCGGTAGAAAGCAATGGCCAGTGGCCGTCAAAAGTTAACATGCGTGTTAACAAATAGGGTAGAAACCGGGTTTTTTCAAAATTATGATGAAAAATAGCAATCCAAGTCACGTGAAATATAGGTTTATTGCTATATTTAATATAGCAATAGTGGCGTCCACATTGCTGTCCAGTTGCGCCACGGTCCCTGGGCCGGGTGAGCTTGACGCCATGACCGCGCGGATCATGAAGGAGTCCTTTCGCACGGAGGGGCCGGTGGGGGTGGACCGCCTGGTTCAGGACGATTCCAACCGCGAATGCAGCGCGGCCGACGTGGCTGGCAAACCCATCGAGGAAAAAATCGGCAAGGCGATTGAAGAGGCCAATCTCAAGACCATCAAGTGGCCGTCAGACGGCAAATTCATAGGCGACTGGCGCGAGGGCGAACGCATCGCGCAAAGCGGACGCGGGCTCACCTGGAGCGACGCCGCAGGGCAGGCCAATGGCGGCAACTGCTACAACTGCCACCAGATCAGCAAGGAAGAAATCTCCTTCGGCACGATCGGCCCGAGCCTCTACAACTACGGCAAGATCCGCGGCGTGAGTGACCCGGCCAGCCCCGCCAGCAAAGCCATCGTTGAATACACCTGGGGCAAGATCTGGAATTCCAAAGCCTACAACGCCTGCTCCAACATGCCGCGTGCCGGCCATGCGGGCATCTTGAATGAAGCGCAGGTGCGGGATGTGGTCGGCTTGTTGCTCGACCCGAAATCGCCCGTGAATCAGTGAACCTGACCAGCCGCGAATTCCTGCAGGTGCTGGGCGCAGGCACCATGGCCGGCTTGGGCCTGGGCACTTACGCCGAGGCCGACGCCGCGACTGCTGCGCAGGGCCTGTATGACATTCCGAAATTCGGCAACGTCTCGTTCCTGCATTTCACCGATTGCCACGCGCAGTTGAAGCCGATTTATTTCCGCGAGCCCAGTGTCAACCTGGGCTTCGGTTCGATGAAAGACCGGTTGCCCCACTTGGTGGGCGAACACCTGCTGAAGACCGCCCAGGTGCGTCCCGGCACGGCCGAGGCCCATGCGCTGACTTACCTGAATTTCGAAAAAGCCGCGCGGCGCTACGGCAAGGTCGGCGGTTTCGCGCACCTGGCGACCTTGGTTAAACGCATCAAGGCCAACCGCCCCGGCGCTTTGCTGCTCGACGGTGGCGACACCTGGCAGGGCTCGGCCACCGCCTTGTGGACCAACGGGCAGGACATGGTCGATGCCTGCAAACTGCTGGGCGTCGATTTGATGACCGGCCATTGGGAATTCACCCTGGGCCAGAACCGCGTGAAGGAAATTGTCGACAAGGACTTCGCCGGCACGGCTTCACAAGGCGGCACGCAGCGCCCCATTGAATTCATCGCACAGAACATCAAGACCAACGATTTTGGCGACCCGGTGTTCAAACCCTACGTGATGCGCGAAATCAATGGCGTTCAAGGCTCGGTGCTTGTGGCCATCATCGGCCAGGCGTTTCCCTACACACCGATTGCCAACCCGCGTTATCTGATGGCCGACTGGGGCTTCGGCATCCAGGAAGAAAACATGCAGAAAACGGTGGACGAGGCGCGCGCCAAAGGCGCCCAGGTCGTCTTCCTGCTCTCACACAACGGCATGGATGTCGACCTGAAAATGGCCAGCCGGGTGCGCGGCATCGACGTCATCATGGGCGGGCACACCCACGACGGCATGCCGGTTGCCCGTGTGATCGCCAACGCCGGCGGGAAAACCATCGTCACCAATTCGGGCTCAAACGGCAAGTTTCTCGGTGTGATGGACCTCGACGTGCGCGGCGGCCGGGTGCAGGACTTCCGCTACAAACTCCTGCCGGTGTTTGCCAACATGTTGCCGCCCGACAAAGACATGGACGCGCTCATCACACGCGTGCGGGCGCCGTACGAAACCCGGCTGAGTGAAAAACTGGCGGTGAACGACGGCTTCCTGTACCGCCGTGGCAACTTCAACGGCACCGGTGACCAGCTGCTGCTCGATGCGCTGATGGACGTGCAGGGCGCCGAGATCGCCTTCTCACCGGGCTTTCGCTGGGGCACCTCGCTGCTGCCGGGCCAGGCCATCACGCGCGAGTGGCTGATGGACATGACCGCCATCACCTACCCGTACACAACACTCACCACGATGAGCGGCGCGACCATCAAGAACATTCTGGAAGATGTGGCCGACAACCTCTTCAACCCCGACCCCTATTACCAGCAGGGCGGCGACATGGTGCGCGTGGGCGGCATGGGTTACACCTGCCACCCCACACGCGCCATGGGCCAACGCATCGAGGACATGCGCTTGAACGGCAAAACCATCGAAGCCGACCGCAGCTACAAAGTGGCGGGCTGGGCGCCGGTGGCCGAAGACGCCAAAACCACTGGTGGCAAACCGATTTGGGATTTGGTGGAGCCCTGGCTGAAAAGCAAAGGGCACGTCTCGCCGCGAAAACCCAATACCCCCAAGCTTGATAACGCTGGCAAGAATGCCGGGTATGCCACCTGATTGGCACCTGATCAGCGTCTGATCCAGGTAAGAGTTGCGTAAGCGTTGCGTAGGGTCATTTTCAAATGCGCGATTTGCGGGATAATTTGCCTGTAGTCCACCCGGCAAGCCCCCAAGCTGGCGTGAACAGGAGGTCACCATGAGCAACCACCCGCGCGACAAACGACGAACAGACCCCAAAGACAACAAATCTCCTGGCGTAACCGCCCATGGCGGCCTTTACGACCGCAACGGCCCGATCCCGGTACCCGACGTCAAAGAGAGTGACACCGATTCGGCTTGGGCGATGTTTGAAGAATCAAGAATGCTGCAAGACAAACCGCCCAAAACCATGCAGCCGAATTTTGAAGAAACGCAGACCGACTCATCCGGTTTTGAGCCCACCGATTTTGGTGGCGCCGGCTACGATGAAACCAAAGCCGCTCCGCTGAAGCCCTGATCTGAGCCTCCTCGCCCCTTTCGCCTCGGACCCTGCCCGATCCCGCAGCAGGCGTTTTTCCGAACCCGACCCGCCGATGCGCACGGCTTTCCAGCGCGACCGCGACCGCATCGTCCACTCCACGGCCTTTCGCCGCCTGGTCTACAAGACGCAGGTTTTCCTGAACCACGAAGGCGACCTGTTCCGCACCCGCATGACGCATTCGCTGGAGGTGGCGCAACTGGGCCGCTCCATTGCCCGCAGCCTGCAGCTCAACGAAGACCTGGTTGAAGCCATCGCCCTGGCGCACGACCTGGGCCACACCCCGTTTGGCCATGCCGGGCAAGACGCCCTGAACGACTGCATGAAAGACCACGGCGGTTTTGAACACAATTTGCAGAGCCTGCGCGTGGTCGATGAACTCGAGCACCGCTACCCGCAGTTTGACGGGCTGAACCTCTGCTTCGAGACGCGCGAAGGCATCTTGAAACACTGCTCGCGCGCCAACGCCGAAAAACTCGACGCGCACGAGCCCGAGCCGGGCGGCGTGGCGCGGCGGTTCCTGCAGCGCACCCAGCCGAGCCTGGAGGCGCAGTTGTGCAACCTGGCCGACGAAATCGCCTACAACGCGCATGACATCGACGACGGCGTGCGTTCCGGCTTGATCACGCTCGAGCAGCTCGAAGGTGTGCCGCTGTTCGACCAGTTCCGGCGCGAGTCCCTGGCGGCGTTTGCCGGCCTGGGCCAGCCGGCGCAGCGGCGCCGCTTGTTGTACGACGCGATCCGCCGCATGTTGAGCGCCCAGGTCTACGACGTGGTGGCCGCCACGCGCGCTGCGCTGCAAGCCCAGGATGCGCACAAACTTGCCAGCGCGGAGGCCGCGCGCCAGCTACCGCCATTGGTGCAGTTTGGCGCGCCCATGCGGGAAAGTTCGGCCCAGCTCAAGCAATTTTTGATGCGCAATCTGTACCGGCACCCGCAAGTGATGCAAACCACCGACCAAGCGCGCCGGGTGGTCAGCGAGTTGTTTGGCCATTACCTGGCGCACCCCGCCGACATGCAGGCCGAACATGCCGAACAAGCCCTGCTGGCGCGCCAAGCGCCCTCGGGCGCCAGCAAATCGGCGCGGGTGGTGGCGGACTACATTGCCGGCATGACCGACCGCATGGCCGGGCGTGAACACGAGCGCCTTACCGGGCAGCGGCTGCTGGCGTGAAGGCCGGCAGCAGTCCGGTTGATCCGGCGAGTCTGGTCATTTTTGCCGGCGTGGTCGCGGCGCTTCATTTAACGAAACTGATACCAGCACTGCCGGTGCTGCAGCAGGATTTGGGCCTGAGCCTGGTCCAGGCCGGCTTCCTGCTCTCGACCGTGCAACTGGCCGGCATGGCGCTGGGCCTGGCGATTGGCCTCGCGGCCGACGGGCTGGGTCTGCGGCGCAGTCTGCTGGTAGGGCTCGTCACGCTCAGCCTTGCGTCCGGCGCAGGTGGTTTTGCCGAAGATGCCCAGACGCTGCTGGCTTTGCGGGTGGTGGAGGGCGTGGGTTTCCTGCTGGCTGTCACACCCGCACCTGGCCTGATCCGCCGCATGGTGGTGCCAGGGCGCATCGGCAAAATGCTGGGCCTTTGGAGCGCCTACATGCCGTTTGCCACGGGTCTCGCGCTGCTGCTCGGCCCATTTGTGATCGGCCACCTCGGATGGCAGGCCTTGTGGTGGGGGCTGGCCGCAGGTACGCTGGTTTTGGCCCTGTGGGTATGGCGCGCGGTGCCCGCTGATGTTTCATCGGGGGAGGCGAGCGCAGCAGCCGCAACGCCCGGCCTCACGGCTGCCATGCCGGCCCGCGAGCGCCTGCGGCTCACGCTGGCGCGGCGCGGCCCCTGGCTTGTCGCCTTGTGTTTCTCGGTGTATTCCTTCCAATGGCTGGCGGTGATCGGTTTCCTGCCCACCATCTACGCGCAAGCCGGCCTGGCGCTGGGCGCAACCGCAGCGCTGACGGCGCTGGCCGCCGCCGTCAACATGGTGGGCAATATTGTTTCGGGCCGCCTGCTGAGCGCGGGCGCCCGCCCGCCGCGGCTGCTGTATGCAGGGTACGCGGTGATGGCGCTGTCGGCATTCGTGGCCTACGTGCCATGGCCGGCCGATTTCGGGGCTGAGGCGCGGTTTGGGGTGCAGTAC
>JANMMR010000247.1:0-8576 GCA_031373455.1 Rhodoferax sp. | reverse complement strand
TCATCGAAAATCGTCCCGGCGCGGGAGGCAACATCGGCGCCGATGCAGTGGCCAAAGCTGCGCCAGACGGCTTCACGATTGGCATTGCGGCTACCGCCACCCACGCGGTAAACCCCTGGCTGTACAGCAAGATGCCTTACGACGCCAGCAAAGATTTCGCACCCATCACCCAAATGCTGCGTGTGCCCAATGTGCTGGTCATGAATGCCGAGACGGCGCAGCGCTTGGGCATCAACACCGTGCAAGACCTGGTGAAATACGCCAAAGCCAACCCCGCCAAACTCAACTACGGCAGCGGCGGCAACGGCAGCGCGGGCCACCTGGCAGGAGAAATGTTCAAGGCGCAAGCCGGCATCTTTGCCGTGCACATCCCCTATAACGGCGGCAACCCGGCGCAGATGGCGCTGCAGGGCGGGCAAGTCGATTTCAACTTCGACAACCTCGCCACGGCATCTGCGGGCATCAAGTCTGGCAAGCTCAAGGCCATTGCGGTCACCACACTCGCACGGTCCCCCGCCTTGCCGGATGTGCCGCCCGTAGCAGACACGCTCAAGGGTTTTGCGATTGACACCTGGTGGGGGCTGGTTGCACCCGCCGCCACACCGCGCGACGTGGTGATGAAATTGAACCAGGCCTTTTCATCAGCCTTGCAGGCACCTGAAACCAAAACCCGTTTCGCGGCGTTGATGGCCGATCCGGTCGGCAACCCGGCCGACGAGTTTGGCGCATTCATGAAGGGTGAGTTGGCCAAATACGAAAAACTCGTCAAGGCCTCTGGTGCCAAGGTGGATTGACTGCAATGTGATTTGGCGCTAGCAGGAACATGGTTGCCACTTGATTTTCTCCAAAGCCGTGTCTACAATGTAGAGACACTTTGAAGGCAGGAAAACCATGGAAGTAGTCATCCGGAAATGGGGCAACAGCCCCGCAGTGCGGCTCAACCTGGCTGCCATGAAGGCGGCGTCGTTCGACCTTGAGCAGCGTGTGACCATCAAGGCGTCCAAAGGCCGCATCGTCATTGAGCCCGCCCAAAACCTCGATTTCAGTCTTAAAGAGATGGTTGCGGGTATCACCACCAAGAATATCCACAGCGAAGTTGATTTTGGCGGGCCGCTCGGGCGCGAAGCGCTGTAATGGCCACCCGCACCGCTGCCCGGAGCTATGTGCCCGATGTGGGCGATGTCGTCTGGCTTGAATTCAACCCCCAGGCGGGCCACGAACAGGCCGGGCACCGGCCGGCGTTGGTGCTCAGCCCTGCGGCCTACAACGGCAAGACAGGCCTGATGGTTTGCTGCCCATTGTCTACGAAGGTCAAAGCCTACCCTTTCGAGGTGAAAGCGATACTTGACGGCCAGGAAGGTGTGGCGCTGTCAGACCAGGTGAAGTCGCTGGACTGGAAAACCCGCCGCGCCCAAAAAAAAGGAACAGCGCCAGAGGCTGTGTTGGCCGAAGTTCGCGCCAAAATCAAGGCCCTGTTACTCATCAAATAGATAAAAACCATGAAAACCAAAGCCGCAGTCGCCTGGAAAGCAGGCGCCCCCCTCACCATTGAAACCGTTGACCTCGACGGCCCGCGCGCGGGCGAGGTGCTGGTGGAGATCAAGGCCACGGGCATTTGCCACACCGCCTACTACACGCTCTCGGGCGCCGACCCGGAAGGCCTGTTCCCGGCGATCCTCGGGCACGAGGGCGCCGGCATCGTGGTGGACGTGGGCCCGGGCGTGACCACACTCAAAAAAGGCGACCATGTGATTCCGCTGTACACGCCGGAGTGCCGTAGCTGCAAGTTTTGCCTCTCGCGCAAAACAAATTTGTGCCAACTCATTCGCGGCACACAGGGCAAAGGTTTGATGCCCGACGCGACGAGTCGCTTCAGCCTCGACGGCAAGCCGCTGCTGCATTACATGGGCACATCGACCTTCAGCAACTACACCGTGGTGCCCGAAATCGCACTCGCCAAAATCCGTGAAGACGCGCCCTTTGACAAGGTTTGCTACATCGGCTGCGGCGTGACCACCGGCATTGGCGCGGTGTTGTTCACGGCCAAGGTGGAAGCCGGCGCGAACGTGGTGGTGTTTGGCCTGGGCGGCATTGGGCTCAATGTGATCCAGGGCGCGAAGATGGTGGGGGCCGACAAGATCATCGGTGTGGACATCAACCCTGCGCGGCAGGAGATGGCGCGCAGGTTCGGCATGACGCACTTCATCAACCCTTCCGAGCTTGAACGTGACAAGGGAAGCGTGGTGGACCGCATCGTCCAACTCACCGACGGCGGCGCCGACTACAGCTTTGAATGCATTGGCAATACCAAGGTGATGCGCCAGGCGCTCGAATGCACCCACAAGGGCTGGGGCCGCTCGATCATCATCGGCGTGGCAGAAGCGGGTGCGGAGATTTCAACGCGGCCTTTCCAGCTCGTCACCGGCCGCAAATGGGAAGGCTCGGCCTTTGGCGGCGCGCGTGGCCGCACCGATGTGCCGAAAATTGTGGACTGGTATATGGAAGGCAAGATCAACATCGACGACCTCATCACCCACACCATGCCGCTGGAGCGCATCAACGAAGGCTTCGATTTGATGAAACGCGGCGAGTCGATCCGTGGCGTGGTGGTGTACTGAGCCTTACAGCGGTTTTGATCAATAATTAACACCCATGTTAATTATTGGCGAATTTTCACCCGTTTTTGTGATTTTCAAGAAAAATCGGGCATCAAGTCACGTGAAATATAGATTTATTGCTATTATTAATATAGCATAAATTGAGTCATCAACGAACCATGAAAACCTTGCTTCCCCTGCGCCACATCAACGCCGGCGTACTCGACGTGGCTTATTTCGAAGCGGGCCCGGCCAGTGGCCCGCCGGTGTTTTTGATGCACGGGTTTCCCTACGACGTGCACAGTTATGTGGAGGTGGCGCCACTGCTCGCCGCACACGGCTGCCATGTCTACGTGCCCTACCTGCGCGGCTTTGGCCTCACGCGCTTCTTGAGTGATGCCACCCTGCGCTCCGGTGAACAGGCTGCTTTGGGCGCCGATTTGCTCGCCTTGATGGATGCCTTGAACGTGCCTGCGGCAGTGCTCGCCGGGTACGACTGGGGGGGCCGCGCCGCCTGTGTGGTGGCAGCCCTTTGGCCCGCGCGCGTCAAAGGCCTGGTCTCGTTCAACAGCTATAACATCCAGAACATCGCGCGCGCGATGGTGCCCGACACTCCCGCCAACGAACACAGCCTGTGGTACCAGTACTATTTTCACAGCGAACGCGGGCGGGCCGGTCTCGCCAAAGACCGGCGCGGCATCTGCCGGCTGCTGTGGCAACTCTGGTCGCCCACCTGGCGCTTTGACGAGGCAACCTTCGAACGCAGCGCTGCGGCTTTTGACAACCCGGATTTTGTCGACGTGGTGATCCAGTCTTACCGCCACCGGTATGCATTGGCGGCGGGTGACCCGGCTTACCTCGACATCGAGCGGCGCCTGGCCGCGCAGCCCGCCATCACCGTGCCCAGCATCACCTTCGACGGCGCAGACGACGGTGTGCGCCCACCCGCACTGGCCGCGCAACACGGCCACCTGTTCAGCGGGCTGCGTTCACACCGCCTTGTGCCCGGCGTGGGCCACAACATGCCGCAAGAAGTGCCGCAGGTGTTTGCCGACGCGGTGATGGAGCTGGTCAAGGCGCCGGCTTGAAGCGCTACTGCCCCCGGCAAAACTGCGCAGCCTCGACGGCGGGCGCCCTGAAGTAGCGGCCATTGCGCTGCTGGCATTGTGCTTCTGACAGGGGCACCAGTTGGCGCGAGAGGCAGCAGTGGTACCCCGGCTGTACAGGCACGGTGGGCGTCGAGGTCGCAGGAGGCGGCGTAGGTGTCGGTTTGGGGGGCTGCGGTGGCATTGCAGGGGTTGGCTTGAAATCCCAATTCGCCCGCCAGGACGCCAAGGCCAGGGCTTCTTGTGGTGCCAACCGGCGCGGCGCACGCGCCTGGTTGCCGCTGACCACGTAGTAGTCGTACTGGCCGAGCGTCAGCTGCGCCGGCCGGCGCATCACAACGCTGCCCGCCAGCACCACCGTTTCGGTGGTTGCGCTGGAAACGGCGTAGTGGATCTGGCTGGCCTGCCGCGCGGAAATGCTCGGGGTTTCGATACAGACGCCGGTGCCGTCAATGAACACGCGGCCGGTGAGTATCTGAATGATCAGGCAGCCGCCTTCGCGCAGGAAATCAGGGTCGGTATTCTGGTCCAGCTGCACGTAACCGCCGCCTTGCAAAAACACCTTGACGCTGGTTGCGAAGCCGGTGGATACGCGGTCGCCGATATAAACGCGAGCGCCGTCGCCGGTGCGTTTGCCGTTCAAAAAGGCGTTGGGCCCGTCAACGTCCAGCCGCCCCACATACTCCCGCCCGGGCTGGGCAGCACAAGCGGTCAGCAATGCGAAAAACACGACAAGCAGGTATTTCATGGTTTGACTCCCTTGGTAAACAGTGGCTCTACCGCCCGCACCTCGGCTCTTTGAATTTTGGACGCGGGCACCCAGACCACGCGCCGCGTGGTCTTGTTCCACACCACAAAACCATCGCTCTTTTTGTCCAGCAAATACAAGTTGTCACCCGGGGGCAAGGTGCCGGGGTCACCGGTGAAACTGACCGCGCCATAGTTCACCGGGCGCTCCAGCACACCGTAATCCATCGGCAGGGTGACCAGGTACAGCCCCAGCGTGACAGCGAATGGCAGCATCAAAAGATTGCCGTGCCGCCTGCCTGCCCCCACTGCCCGCCAGGCCGCCACCGTGAGCGACGCCGCCAACAGCGTGCTCCACAACAGCCCTTCGAAGCGGCCGTGCAAACGCGCACGATCACCCGCCAGGACCAGCGCATCCAGGCTGCCGGGTTTTGCCGAAGCCGGGTCCGCGTACAGCAGGTTCACCACATTCAGCGGGTTTTCAAAATAGTCATACGCCACGGTGGCATGGGCCAAAAGCGCACTCAGGCACAGGAGGTAGGCGAGCCTGCGCCTCGATTCCGGCGGGACCCGCGCCGCGATATTTCCGATTGCGCCAGTGCCCCAACTGCCAGCGCCCGCGCGCGCCAGCAGTGACCCGACGAACCGCACCAACAGCACCACCAGCCCCAGCAGCACCACCACCGACAACAAGGGCCGCAGTGCCATGTAGGCAATGGTGACGGCAAATTTGGCGCCTTCCTGCAGGAAATGGTCGGCACCAAAATCGACCAGACCGTACAGGCCGAGCATCGCCAGGTGTGAGCGGGTGACGAGGTAGCCGCAGGCGTACAGGATGGCGGTGATGCCCGCCAAAGCCCCGGCCACCCAAACCAGAAAGGACTTGAGCCCTTCGATGAAACTGCCAGTCAGGGGCGTTGTCATGCGTGGACTCTACTCCAACTGCCCCGGCGCACCAAAGCGCGGACAATGGAGACACCGAATCACCCACGACAAAACAGGAGCAGCGCAATGACCACCGCCATGGCCCACAACCTGAACGCCGATGAAGCGCGCGCGGAAGCTTTTTCATTGCCGCTGGCGCGCATCGACGTGAGCAAACCGCGCCTGTTTGCCGCCGACAGCGTGGGCCACTATTTCGAGCGCCTGCGACGCGACGCGCCCGTGCATTGGCAGAGCAACCCGGTGGTGGGCGGCTTCTGGTCGGTCACGCGGTACCAGGACATCATGGCCGTGGACACCAACCAGGCCGTTTTTTCCTCCGACGCGTCCATGGGCGGCATCTCGATTGTCGATTTCCCCCTGGAGAGCGGCGGCTCGAGCTTCATCGCGATGGACCAGCCGCAACACGACGCACAGCGCAAAACCGTGAGCCCGATCGTGGCGCCGGGCAATCTGGCCACCATGCAACACACCATCCGCGCGCGCACCGCCGCCGTGCTGGACGCATTGCCGCGCAACGAAACCTTCAACTGGGTGGAGCGTGTGTCGGTCGAGTTGACGACGCAGATGCTGGCAACCCTGTTTGACTTTCCGTTTGAAGACCGCAAGCTGTTGACCCGGTGGTCTGACGTGACCACCAACCCGGTGGGGCCGGGGCGCCTGGCCGAGAGCCTTCAGGCGCGCGAGGCCGAGCTCGACAAGTGCCTGGCGTATTTCACGCGGCTATGGAACGAGCGGGTGAACGCGCCGCCGCGCAATGACCTGATCTCGATGCTGGCGCACTCCCCCGCCACGCGCCACATGACGCCGCAAGAATACCTGGGCAACCTGCTCCTGCTGATCGTGGGCGGCAACGACACCACGCGCAACTCCATGTCAGGCGGCCTGCTGGCCATGGTGCAACACCCGAAGGAGTTTGCCAAGCTGCGCGCCAACCCGGCCCTGCTCGATAGCGCCGTGCCCGAAATCATCCGCTGGCAGACGCCGCTGGCGCACATGCGGCGCACCGCCCGCGCCGATGTGGAGTTGGGCGGCCAAAGCATCAAAAAGGGCGATAAGGTGGTGATGTGGTACCTCTCGGGCAACCGCGATGAAACGGCGATTGAGCGGCCGAATGAATTCATCATCGACCGCGCGCGGCCGCGCCAGCACCTGTCGTTTGGTTTTGGCATCCACCGCTGTGTGGGCAACCGCCTGGCCGAGATGCAGATACGGATTTTGTGGGAAGAGATGCTGAAGCGGTTTGCCGCGATTGAGGTCGCCGGGCAGCCCACGCGGGTGTATTCCAACTTCGTGCGCGGCTTCTCGGACCTGCAGGTCCGATTGCCCTGATCGCCCGCCTGAGCCCTGCGAAGGGTCAGGGCTTGAAGTAGTCCTGCACGGTGTCCCAGGCCACGGTTTGCAAGTGGGCGGCGACGGCCGGGTCAAGACCGGCGGTGTAGGCCAGACCCACGGGAGATTTCTTGTACAGCGCCGCGTAGGTAGTGCAGGCGGCCAGGTAGGTGCCCATCATGCTGGGGTGGCGCAAATCGGCCACGTACAGGTTGAGGTCGGAGCGCTGCGCCCGTGAGCGCGCGAAGGCCAGGCCGGCAGGGATCACAAAGGCGTCGTTGTCATTGGCGGCCTGGGTGTAGGCGTCGGCCAGTTGCGCCGTCATCTCGGGCACGTCGGCATAGGCCCAGGACATGAAAAACACCGGCTTGGCCCCGTTTTTGCGGATCGTGTCGGTGTTTTTCTTCACGTACTGCTGGAACACGGGTTTGAGCTGCGGGTGGATCGGGCACTGGCTGCAGTCCATGGAAATTGCCACGTCAAACAGTTTGTCGAGCTTGTTGAAGACGATGTTGTTGCGCGCGTCGAATGAATACGACGAGAGCGCATTGGGGCGGAAATACGACTCCATGTCGTGCCAATCAAACCCCGAGCCGCTGATGGTGGCCGACACCGTGCGGAAACGGAAGGCCGGGTCAGCCGCGCGCAGCAGCAGCGAGAGGTGCCCGTGCAGCGAGTTGTTGTAATAGAAAAAACTGTTGCCGACAAACAGCGCCGACGAGGGCGCCGCCATGCCGACGTCCAGCACCTTGGGTTTGACCTGCGCGCCGGCGGGCAGCCAGACCGCTGCGCCCAGCAATGCAGCGCCTACCAGCGCCGATTTGAGACCCTGAAACAGATTCCGGATTGCCATGTTGTGTTTTCCTTTGTGCTTGCAACTATTCGCCCAGGTACGCCGCGCGCACCTTGGGATCGTTGAGCATCACCTTGGCGTCGCCGCTCATGGTGATCAGGCCCGATTCCATCACGTAGCCACGGTCGGCCAGCCCGAGCGCGCGGCTGGCATTTTGCTCGACCAGCAAGACGGTGACGCCCTGCGCCGCCACATCGCGCACCACCTCGAAAATCTTGTCGACCATGATCGGCGAGAGGCCCATGGAGGGCTCGTCCATCAAAAGCACCTTGGGGCGGCTCATCAGCGCGCGGCCCATGGCCAGCATCTGCTGCTCGCCGCCCGAAAGTGTGCCGGCCAACTGGCTGCGACGCTCCTTGAGGCGCGGGAAGATGGTGAAGGCCTTCTCCAGGTCCACCGCAATCTCGGCCTTGTCATCACGGATATAGGCTCCCATGAGCAGGTTCTCGGTGATGCTCATGCGTGTGAACACACCACGACCTTCGGGCACCATGGCCAGGCCTTCGCGCACCATGTCCCACGCGCCCTGGCCCTTGATGCTTTTGCCCAGGTACTCGATGCTGCCGGCGTTGATGGGCAAGATGCCGGTGATGGCCTTCATGGTGGTGGTTTTGCCGGCGCCGTTGGAGCCGATCAGGCAAACCAGCTCACCTTCAAACACTTCGAAATCGACGCCCTTGACGGCCTGGATGCCGCCGTAGGAAACCTTCAGGCCGCTGACCTTGAGCAAGGTGGCTTTGGTGGGTGTAGGTGTGGGTGCGGGCATCTCAGTGGCCTCCGGTGCCGAGGTAAGCCTCGATCACCTTTTCGTTTTTCTGCACGTCGGCCGGGGTGCCCTCGGCGATCTGTTTGCCGTAGTCGAGCACGGTCACGCGGTCACACAGGCCCATCACCAGTTTCACGTCGTGTTCGATCAGCAAAATGGTGCGGTTGTCTTTGCGGATGCGGTCGATCAGCTCGCGCAGCATCACTTTTTCAGTCGCGTTCATGCCGGCTGCA
>JANMMR010000194.1:0-3647 GCA_031373455.1 Rhodoferax sp. | reverse complement strand
CCAGGTTTTTTTACGACCGCTGGCCACGTCGAGCATCAGGCGGAACAACTCCCAGCCGACCTCTTCTATGGTTTTGCTGCCGTCGGCAATGGTGCCGGCGTTCACGTCCATCAGGTCATGCCAGCGGCGTGCGAGATCGGTGCGCGTGGCGACCTTGATCACCGGGCATTCGGCCAGGCCGTAGGGCGTGCCACGGCCAGTGGTGAACACGTGCAGGTTCATGCCGGCGGCCAGTTGCAGCGTGCCGCAGATGAAGTCGCTGGCGGGTGTGGCGGCATAGGTCAAGCCCTTTTGCTTCAGTTTTTCACCGGGCGCCAGCACGCCGGTGATGGGGACCGAGCCACTTTTGACAATCGAGCCCATCGCCTTCTCGACGATGTTCGACAGCCCGCCTTTCTTGTTGCCGGGCGTGGTGTTGGCGCTGCGGTCCACACTGCCGCGTTTCAGGTAAGCGTCGTACCAGGCCATCTCGCGGATCATCGCCTCGGCCACTTCGGGTGTGGACGCGCGCGAGGTGAGTTGGTCAATGCCGTCTCGCACTTCGGTGGTCTCGGAAAACATCACGCTGGCGCCGGCGCGCACGAGCAAGTCGGTGCAGTAGCCGACGGCCGGGTTGGCCGTGACGCCGGAAAACGCATCACTGCCGCCGCACTGCACACCGACGACCAGTTCGCTCGCGGGCACAGTCACACGCTTGCGGGCGTTCAGCCGCGTGAGGTGCTCAGCAGCCTGGCGCATGATCGAATCGACCATCGACATGAAACCCACGTGGGCGTCATCCTGTAAGCAAACCACGTCGAGTTCTTTGGCTTGGCCGCGCTCGTCGATCAACGGAATACTGCCCGGCGGCAGCAGGCGTTCAGGCTGCAACTTCTCGCAGCCCAGGCTCACCACCATCACTTCGCCGCCGAAGTTGGGGTTCATGCTGATATTGCGCAGCGTGCGGATGGGGATGACAGCGTCGGGCGCGTCGATCGCCACACCGCAGCCATAGCTGTGCTCCAGGGCAACCACGTCGTCCACATTCGGGAACTTGGGCAACAGCTCGGCCTTGATGCGCTGCACGGCGAATTCGGTGACACCGGCCACACATTGCACCGTTTGCGTGATGGCGAGGATGTTGCGCGTGCCGACCGAGCCGTCGGCATTGCGGAAGCCTTCAAATGTGTAGCCGTCGAGTGCGGGCAGCGGCGCGGGTTTCACGGTTGAAATGGGCAGATTCGTCAACTCGCGCGCATCCGGCATGGTGAGCAAACGCTCGTGCACCCAGCTGCCAGCTGGAATGGGCTTGACGGCAAAACCAATCGGAATGCCGTAACGCAGAACCGGCGCACCCGCCGCAAGATCTACCAGCGCCAGTTTGTGGCCTTGAGGCACTTTGTCGATAAGCTTCAGCCCGGAGGGAAACACCGTGCCCGCTGGCAGGCCACCGTCGTTGGCAACGATGGCCACGTTGTCAGCCGGGTGCATGCGGATGCTCAGAGGCGGCCCGCTCGCCGGTGCATCGACGGCGCTGGACAAATTGGCAGTCAAAACAGACATCGGCATCACCTCCTGCGGATCAATGGGGATCAGGCCGCCACACGCTGGGCGGCACCTGCAATGCGTGCGCACACGGCCTGCGTCACCTGGTCGGTGGTCGCTTTGCCACCCAGGTCACCGGTGTGCAGCGTTTTGTCTGCGGTGACCTGTTCGATCACCGCCATCAGTGTCTTGGCCGCGGCCGTTTCACCCAGATGCTCCAGCAGCATGACGCAGCTCCAGAAGGTTCCCACGGGGTTGGCCAGGCCCTTGCCCATGATGTCGAACGCCGAGCCGTGGATCGGCTCGAACATGCTGGGGTAACGCCGCTCCGGGTCGATGTTGCCGGTGGGTGCAATCCCCAGGCTGCCGGCCAGCGCGGCGGCCAGGTCGCTCAAGACGTCGGCGTGCAGGTTGGTGGCGACCAGGGTGTCCAGCGTCGCGGGGCGGTTGACCATGCGGTCGGTGCAGGCGTCTACCAGTACTTTGTCCCAGGTGACGCCGGGAAACTCCTTGCTGATTTGCAACGCAATTTCGTCCCACATCACCATCGCGTGGCGCTGCGCGTTGGATTTGGTCACCACCGTGAGCAGCTTGCGCGGGCGCGAAGCAGCCAACTTGAAAGCAAAGCGCATGATGCGCTCCACACCGGCGCGGGTCATGATGCTCACGTCGGTTGCCACTTCAATCGGGTGCCCCTGGTGAGCGCGGCCGCCGACGCCAGAATATTCACCCTCGGAGTTCTCCCGCACAATGACCCAGTTCAAATCTTCCGGTTTGCAATTCTTCAATGGCGAGCTGATCCCGGGCAGGATACGTGTGGGGCGCACATTGGCATACTGGTCGAAGCCCTGGCAGATCTTGAGGCGCAGGCCCCACAGCGTGATGTGGTCCGGGATGTGCGGGTCACCGGCCGAGCCAAACAGAATCGCATCTTTGTTGCGCAGCGCGTCCAAGCCGTTTTGCGGCATCATTTCGCCGTGGGCACGGAACCAGTCGCCGCCCCAGCCAAAATTCTCAAAAGCAAACTTGAAGCTGTTGCCAGCCCCATGACTCGCATTGGCCAGTGCCTGCAACACGGTCTGGCCCGCAGGCACCACTTCCTTTCCTATGCCATCGCCAGGGATGCAGGCAATTTGGTAGGTCTTCATCGGGTACTCCTGAAACTGAACGGTAAAAGTGCGCGGTGGGAGGCGCTAGGCATGAACTTTACCCTGTTGAAAATTCAGGCTGACAATAGGCGCTGTCCCCGTTGAATTTCGAATCCTCCCAGCCAATGCAAGCCATGAATAACGCCAACAAACCACGAAAGAATGCCGATCCCGCCACCGGCATGAAAAAAGGCCTCACCAGTTACGGCGACGCCGGCTTTTCGCTCTTCCTGCGCAAGGCCTTCATCAAGGGCGCGGGGTATACCGACAAGGCGCTGGAGCGCCCCGTCATCGGCATCACCAACACCGGCAGCAGCTACAACCCTTGCCACGGGAATATGCCTCAGTTGATCGAGGCGGTAAAACGCGGCGTCTTGATGGCGGGTGGGCTACCGATGGATTTCCCCACCATCAGCATCCACGAGAGTTTTGCCGCGCCAACCAGCATGTTTCTGCGCAATTTGATGTCGATGGATACCGAAGAGATGCTCAAGGCGCAGCCGATGGACGCGGTGGTGCTGATTGGCGGCTGCGACAAAACCGTTCCCGCGCAGTTGATGGGCGCCGCTTCGGCTGGCCTGCCGGCCATCCAGCTGATCACCGGCTCCATGCTCACTGGCTCGCACCGCAGCGAACGCGTGGGTGCCTGTACCGACTGCCGCCGCTATTGGGCGAAATTCCGCGCCGAGGAGATTGACGCCGACGAGATTGCCGACGTTAACAACCAGCTGGTGGCCAGCGTTGGCACCTGCTCGGTGATGGGCACGGCCAGCACCATGGCGTGTATTGCCGAAGCGCTGGGCATGACGGTGCCTGGCGGCGCATCGCCGCCTGCGGTCACGGCGGACCGCATCCGTGTGGCCGAAGAAACTGGCGCGCGCGCGGTGCAAATGGCGATTGACGGCCTGACCATCGACAAAATTCTCACACCCGCCGCGTTTGAAAATGCCTTGCATGTGTTGCTGGCAATTGGCG
>JANMMR010000168.1:0-2066 GCA_031373455.1 Rhodoferax sp. | reverse complement strand
GGCCTGGCCGACAAACCGTTTTGTTTTGGCATCCACATGAGCCTGGCCGACATCTCGACCGGTTGCGCCCTGGGGTACCTGGATTTCCGTTTCCCGCAAATTGCCTGGCGCACCGATTTCCCGAATTTGGCCAAATTACATGAAAAACTGATGCTGCGGCCGAGTTTTGTGGAGACCGCACCGGCTTGAGGGTGCGGCCGGGGGCCTGTTGCACCTCTGATTTCCGGAACAAAGCACGAAAATGCGGGTCTATCCGAAAAACACGATGCTGTATCCTGAGCTATTCAAACAACTCGAAGCGGTTCGCTGGGACATGGCGAAAGACATTCCGTGGGCGAGCTTCGACGCCCCACGCCTCACCGAAGAGCAAGCGCTGACGATCAAGCTCAACGCCATCACCGAGTGGGCAGCCTTGCCCGCCACCGAGATGTTCCTGCGCGACAACCGCGAAGACAGCGACTTCTGCGCCTTCATGTCGGTCTGGTTTTTTGAGGAACAGAAACACGCGCTGGTGCTGATGGAGTACCTCAAGCGCTTTCGCCCTGACCTCGTGCCCACCGAGGCCGAGTTGCATGCGGTGCGTTTTGAGTTTGACCCGGCGCCGCCGCTGGAAACCCTGATGATGCATTTTTGCGGCGAAATCCGCCTGAACCACTGGTACCGCCGTGCCAGCCAGTGGCACAGCGAGCCGGTCATCAAACACATCTACACCACCCTGAGCCAGGACGAAGCGCGCCATGGCGGCTGTTACCTCCAGTACATGCGCCGGGCGATTGCGCGTTACGGCGCCGAGGCCAAGCTGGCGTTCGCCAAAGTCGGCGTGTTGATGGCCAGCGCGCGGCGCACCGCCCAGGCGCTGCACCCCACCAACCTGCACGTCAACAAGGCGCTGTTCCCGCGCGACACGGTGCAAAGCCGGCTGCCAGACCCGGCCTGGCTGGAACACTGGCTAGACAGCCAGATCAAGTTTGATGGGGTATGGGAAACAAAAGTCGTCGACCGTATCCTGCACAACCTGAGCCGCCTCTTGGGGCGGCCCTGCGCGACCGTGCAGGAGCTCAACCGGCTTCGCAAGAAAATCGGGCTGGAACTGGCGGCTGCAAAAGCCTCGGTGGTTGGTTTGCCGGTGGCGCCGGCGCTCTGACGGCCAGCCTACTCTGGCGTAGCGGTGTGATGCCGGTCCTCGGCCGCCGAAGCCCGGCCACGAGTCTAGGGACTTGGAGGCTTTGAACCTTTGACCTTCGAGCCTTGCTGTAGGCCCTGCTAGCATCCAGCCATGCCACTGAACCCTGCCCAGCCAGCCCCCACTTTTGCAGACAAATTGTGCGCCCGCGCCGACGCCGTAGCCCGCGTGCGTGTTTTGCCGCGCCCGCTGGTGTTCACCAACGGCGTGTTTGATGTCTTGCACTGCGGGCACGTGGTTTACCTCGAGCAGGCGCGCGCGCAAGGCGCCAGCCTGGTGCTGGCGCTCAACACCGACGCTTCGGCGCGCCGCCTGGGCAAAGGCCCGGACCGCCCCCTCAACAACGAGATGGACCGCGCAATGGTGATCGCCGCGCTCGCGTCGGTGAGCCTGGTGACCTGGTTTGACGAAGACACACCACTGGAGATCATTGCCGAGTTGCGGCCTGACTTGCTGGTCAAAGGCGGCGACTACGACATGCAGCGCCTGGCGGAAACCCGGGTGGTGGAGGCCTACGGCGGGCGGGCGATGTCTATTCCGTTTGTTGACGGTTATTCCACCACCGCGTTGGTGCGCAAAATCAGGCGCCCGGCGCCTGGTTAGGCAATTCTGGCGGCACGCTGGAAGGGGCGGGTGGCCGCTTTTTTCGGCGCAGCCGGTCAATGCCGCGCTTGAACAGCTGGCCGGCGTCGTCCACGTAGGTGAAGACGGCTGGCACCACCAGCAGGCTCAATACGGTGGAGGTGATCAAGCCACCAATCACGGCAATGGACATGGGTGAGCGGAAGCTCGGGTCGGCTTCGCCCCAGCCCATCGCGATTGGCAGCATGCCCGCGCCCATCGCCAGGGTGGTCATGATGATCGGGCGGGCGCGTTTGTGGCA
>JANMMR010000153.1:0-2301 GCA_031373455.1 Rhodoferax sp. | reverse complement strand
CCCGCTCGCCAATGGCCAGGTCAACGCCTTGCAGGGCCAGTGTGCCGTTGTCGTAACGTTTGTCGACCTGGCGCAGCGCCAATAGCGGGCCCAATGGAGCGCTCTTGGTCGTGCCAAGCGGAGTGCTCATGAGGGGAAGTGGGGGGTCGGGTTCAGGGTGGACAGCGGCAGATCGCTGACCTCCTGCAGCAGTTTCGCCAGTTGCAAACCGGCGGCGTCGAGAATCACCTGGCCTTTGGCCGCTGTGGCGATGGCCGCATTTCCCGCCGCGCCCATCGCGTTGTAGTCCTGCACCTGCCAACCCAGCTTGGCGCTGCTGCCGTTGCCCAGCAGCGGGTAGTTGGCGGCGCGGTCCTGCGCCGTGGATTTGAAATCGCGGGCCTGCGCCATGTCCACGTATTTTTCACGCAGCGCCAGCATCATCGAGGTTTCCATGTCACCGGCGTGAATGCCAAAACGGTGCTCTTCGGGGGGAAAGAGATTCATCACAGCGTCACCCAATGGCAAGGTGTACCAGTTGGTGGAATAGACGATCAGGTCATGCGCCGTGCGCAAATCCCGTGCCACGATGTCCATCACACTGACCTGGCCACCGTGCGAGTTGAGCAGCACCAGTTTTTTGAGCCCCGCGCGCGCAACACAGGCGCCCAGCTCCATCCAGACGTTCATCAGCGTCTGCGCCGACAAGGTGAGCGTACCGGGGAAGCGGATGTGTTCGTTGCTCTTGCCCACTTGTTGCGTTGGCATGAACAACACGGGCAGGTCAGCCGCCAGGTGGGGCAGGGTGGCGTCGATCACGCCATTGACCAGGGTGGTGTCGACACTTACCGGCAGGTGCGGGCCATGTTGCTCGGTGGCGGCCACGGGCAACACCGCCACTGCGCGATGCACATCGCCGCTGGCGGCAATTTGGGAAAAATGGCGCGTGGTGAGGTCAGACCAGAAGTGCGAAGGAAGCTTCATGGCGGCATGTTACAACCTGCCCCATGCAAAAAGACACCCCGCTTTCCCCACCCTCAGCAGCCCTGGCCGAAAAATTGGCCATGGCCAACCGCATCCTTTTCCACCACGGTGTCGTCGATGGTTTTGGGCACATCAGCGTGCGTCACCCCGGCTCAAGCGGGCACTTTCTGCTTTCCTGCAACCGTGCCCCCGGCTTGGTTCGGCCTGAGGACATCCTGGTCTACGACATGAATGGTGAACTCGCGACGCCATCTGACAAGCGCTCTTATCTGGAGCGGTTTATCCACAGCGAGATTTACAAGGCCCGACCCGGCGTGCATTCGATCGTGCACAGCCATTCACAGTCGGTGATTCCGTTTGGCGTGACCGGGCAGCGCCTTCGGCCGATCTTTCACATGAGTGGCTTTTTGGGCAGCGGCAGCGCGCTGTTTGAAATCCGCGACGCCGGCCCGGGCCTGGGTGGCAACACCGACATGCTGATCCGCAACGCCGGCCTGGGCAAGGCCTTGGCCCACTCGCTGGGCGCGCAAAACTGCGTGTTGATGCGCGGCCATGGCTCGACCACCGTGGCGCCATCCATTGAACTGGCGGTGTACCGGGCGATCTACGCCGAGGTGAACGCCAAGTTGCAGATTCAGGCGGTGGCGCTGGGCGCCGTCAATTTCCTCACTGAAGAAGAGGCTGCGCTGGCGGCTACATCGACCGAGGGGCAGATCGAACGGGCCTGGAATTTGTGGTGCACGGCGATTGACCAGGCGCCATCGCCGTGAGGCCCTGAAGCAATTCGGTCCCGGGCTGCACGAGTGGCCATCAGCGGGTCAAAACCCGCGTGGCTTTGGCCTCGTACCGAGGCAGTGTGCCCTCGACGTGGCAGACAACCTTGCAGGTCAAACCCAGCCGTGATTTCAGTCGACCCCGAATTTCATTGGCCAGCTGGTCCGGTGCCATTGCCGCAGTGGCGACGCGTTCAATTGCCACTTCGATGTCGTTCAGTGAGCCTTCAACATCCTTCCTTTCGAGATATATCTGCCACGCTTCCTTGGCCAGGCCTTCGACGCCGGTGATGATGTCTTCAATTTGCGAGGGGTAGACCATCACACCTCGTACCTTGATCATGTCGTCGCTGCGACCAATGATGCGGCCGATCAGCGGGTAACCTGTGCGGCCGCAGGCGCAACTGTACGGGCGAGGCGAGAGGCGCACCAGGTCGCGGGTGCGCCAGCGCACGACGGGTGAAGCCTGTTTGTCGAGCGTTGTGATGACGATTTCTCCGACTTCACCGGGTGCCACCGGCTTCAGTGTCAGCGGATCGACAATTTCAGACACCACGGAGTCGTC
>JANMMR010000115.1:0-10419 GCA_031373455.1 Rhodoferax sp. | reverse complement strand
CCTTCGACGATAGAACGGGCCGCGTTCTCCAGGCGCCTGGCCCGGCAGCGCCAGGGTTGCCGCGATGGCAGCTGCGGCAAAGGAAATGGCGACAGTTGCAAAAGTGGCGACAGGCAATACCTTGGTGGCTTTTGGGTTTTTCACGGGGACTGGTCCTCATTGGTTTTGCAAGTGGTTTGTTCGGCTTCAATCAGTTTGTCCAGCAGGTGCGGAGCAACATCCGGCGCGCCATCACGCCTTATGTCCTGTCATTCCCAACAGTTTGAACGCATTGCCAAAATACAGCTTGCGCGCGTCCTCTTTGTCGAGTTTCAGATCCTCAATGGACCGGATGCCTTCGCGGATGAACATGGGACCGCCTTCCGGGTCAAACGGGCAGTCGCTGGCAAACACCACTTTGTCGGCGCCAAAGAAGTCAAGGCCGCAACGCAGCGCCGAGCTGGAGCCGCCCAACACGGTGTCACCGTAAAACATCTTGAAATACTCGATGGGCGGCTTGGACAGCGACTTCAACACCTCGGCTTCAGAGCCGTCGCCACGGCTTCCCATTTGCGCCCACAGCGTTTCTGCGCGCCCCGCGAAATACGGCAACATGCCGCCGCAATGGTGGGTGATGAGGCGCAGCTCCGGCAATTTTTCGAGAAGGCCGGAAAACACCATGCGCGACATGGCCACGCTGGTTTCAACCGGCCAGCCCAGCACTTGCCAGATTTCGTATTTGGATTTGTCTTCGCCGGTGTAATCAGGTTTTGAGGCGGGTCGGGTCGGGTGCATCCAGACCGGCATTTTGTGGTGGTTGGTGATGCGTTCGAAAATCTGGAAAATCTCGGGCTCGTCCAGTGGCCGGCCATTCACGCTGGTCAAAATCTGGACACCGCGCGCGCCCAGTTTTTCAATCGCAAAATCCATCTCCACCAACGCGGCGCCGGGGTTGTTCATGGGCAGGGACGCAACGAAGGTCGGAAATTTGGCGGGCCAACGGCGGCAAATTTCAGCCATGCCTTCATTGGCCACGCGGGCGTAACCCGGTGATTCATCGGGACCGCCCAACATTTCGGGCGATGGCACGGCCAGGGTGATGACCTGCTGCACATCGGGCCAGGTGTTGAGCATTTCAACCCGTGCCTCCATGTCCCACAACATGCGCAACCCGTTCATGCGCCGCACCATGCCGGGCTCCTTGCCGTGTTTGTTCACCAACTCCAGGTAGGAGGGCGGCATCACATGGTTGTAAATGTCAATTTTCATCACTTTTGTCCCATCGATGCAGAGATCAAAAAACCGTCCAGAAAATGAAATCTTTCAATTTGCTGCGGTGACGGAGCGCTGGCTTTCATGTCGCCAGGCGCCTGGATTTGCAGCAATGCATTGTTGGCCCTGAATTCTGGCCATGGCGCAAGGCCCGGCCCATTGGGGTTTCCGTTGGCCGCAAAATTGACCCAATACGACATCATCTGATCCGCCAGCAGCCGATCTTCAGGGCCTGCAGATGGCGCTCGTGGCGCAAAGAATTGCGGCACCATGTTGCCAAATACGAAGGGGATATCCGCCGCGTGGGAGGCGACTGGCGAGTAGGGTGACTCGTATGAAAAGTGATAACCGTAGACGGCCGATTTGCCAGTTTGTGAGTGCAGCGTCAACCAAGCCCAGGTTTCAGCGCGTTGCCGGATGTCGCCCAGCAAAGCCTCGGCGGACGCCTTGGCCGCAGCGTCGGTGTCGCTGGGATACAGGGCCAGGAACTTCACCATTTTCTCAGCGCCGAAAACTCTTTGCGCTGCGGCCTTGAATTCTGCGGCGTTGCGGTGTGGCAGAGTCTCGGCCAAAAACGGAAATTCTTCGCGCTGGTTGTACCCTGCCAGGAGCGGCACGTCGTTCTGATGGCCCTTGCGAAAGACCTCCGCCAGATTTGAGCTGATGACATGTGAATCGATGCCCGGCGCGAAAACAATTGGAGCACCTCCAGTGAAATCCCAGGCGGCTGCCGTGCTGATGCGCTCTGCCGGCATGGCACGCAAATCTGCAAGCGATTTGGCCCCCAACGCCGCTGCGTAGGCCGCGCCACGCATGCCGATTTCGACCACACTGGGGAGGTTCTGCAAAGACGATCCGCTTTGGCCAATCGCCCTGTGGAACAAACCGCTTGCCAACGGCGAGGCCATCACCAGGCTCACAGCCTGGGATCCGGACGACTCGCCAAATATCGTGACGCGCTTTGGATCTCCGCCAAATTGGGCAATATTCGCCTGCACCCATTTCAGCGCGGCAATCTGGTCTTGAATACCAAAGTTGCCCTCCAGGCGGCCCTCACTGCGCAGTTGTGGATGCGCAAAAAAACCGAACACGCCAAGCCGGTAATTCATGCTGACAACGACAACGCCTTTTTGGGCCAGCAAGCTGCCGTCCGTCCTGGGGTCGCGCCCGGTGCCAAACTGGAAACCGCCGCCATGGAGCCAGACCATGACGGGCTTGCCTTCGTCAGCTTTCAGGGCAGGGGTCCAGAGGTTGAGAAAAAGACAATCTTCGTTTTGTGGTACCTCCGCCACGCGGCCCCCGAGTCCGGTCTCTGGCACGTTCACCCAGCAGCGATTTCCCACCCGGCTTGCATCCCGCACGCCTTCCCAGGGTTTGGCAGGCTGGGGTGGCTGCCAACGCAGCTGTCCGACGGGCGCGACAGCAAACGGAATGCCCTTTAAGGAAAGCACCCCTTGCGCATCGCGTGGCGAGCCGCGCAATCCGCCGTGTTCGGTCTGCACCAGCTCGCCCAAGGTGGCAACGCCCTGCGCAGGCGCGCTGGCTGAAAAAAGCAAAAATACCACCGATGCCAGCAACGAATGGCCCCATTTTTTCGCAGGCCAGTTGGACAGTTTCGCTGCGGTGTCTGTCATCTCACGGTTGTCCTTGTTGAATTTTCAAACTGCGTCCAGTCTATTCAAAGAGGGCGACACAAATAAGATGCGAAAAGTGTTGGGGTGATCGAATTTACCTATCGCTTTGACGCTGAATCGTTAGCGAACAAGGCCTTCCGATGCGCAGCAAGGGGGAAATCGGGTTCCCGTTTTCAATGATCTGACTGCACTGGTGCGGCTTCTTCAATCACGCCATCTGCCGCAAAGTTGTCGATTTGCGCTTCGTCATAGCCGTATTCGCGCAGCAATTCGCGGCTGTGTTGGCCCAGGAGTGGTGCCGCGCGCGAGACCTGTGTTGGCGTTTCAGAGAAGTGCACCGGGCAGCCAATCGCATGGGTCTGGCCCGCCTGCGGGTGCGTCAACTCCACCACCATGTTGCGCGCCAGGGTTTGCGGGTGCGTCAGGGCTTCGCCAATGCTGTGCACGGGGCCAACGGGAACGCCCGCGGCGTCAAACGCGGCAATCCAATCGGCTTTGTCGCGCTTTTTCAGGATGGCGCTCATGGCTTCGGTGAGAGCGGCCAGGTTGTTCATGCGGTCGGTGTTGGTCAAAAAGCGCGGGTCCTTGCGCCACTCGGGGTGACCCAATACCGTGGCCACGCGCTCCCAGTTGGCCTGATTGGCGCCGCCAATGTTGACCCAGCCGTCGCGCGTGGGGTAGGCCTGGTAGGGCGCGCTCAGGAGGTGTGCCGAGCCGGTGGGCCCGGGCGACTCGCCGGTGGCGAAATAACTCGCGGCATGCCAGTAGGTTTGCTGCAAGGCCGCTTCCATCAGCGAGGTCTCGACGATCTGGCCCTTGCCGGTTTTGAGTTTGTGCACGTAAGCGGCGGTGATGCCCGCCACCGCGAGAATGCCGGCGTTCATGTCGGCTACAGAGTTGCCAGTTTTGACGGGCGGGCCACCGGGCTCACCGGTGACCGACATCAGCCCGGCGAAGCCCTGGGCGATCAGATCGAAACCGCCCTTGTCGGCATAGGGGCCGCTGCGGCCATAACCTGAAATAGCGCAATAAATCAAACCCGGGTTGGCGGCCGACAATACGTCGCAACCCACGCCGAGTTTCTCCAGCGTGCCACGCCGGTAGTTTTCGATCAACACGTCGCTTTGTTTGACCATCGTGATCAAGATGTCTCGGCCCTGTTGCAGCTTGAGGTTCAGCGCAATGCCGCGTTTGTTGCGGTTCAAAATCATGAAAGGCGCCGAAACACCATTGACCAAGGGCTCGCGGTAGCTGCGGGAATCATCGCCGCCGGGCAATTTTTCGACCTTCACCACGTCGGCGCCCATATCGGCCAGCAACATGCCGCAAGTCGGACCGGCCATGATCTGCGCCAGCTCCAGCACCTTCATGCCGGCCAGCGGACCGCTGTGCGGCGTGATCATTGCCCGGTCCAGACCGGCGCGCGTTTGGCGACGAATGCGGCAACGCCTTCGTGGAAGTCAGCGCTGCTGTACGAGCGTTGGATCAAGTCGTCTCCTTGAGGCAAATCGTGCGTGACCAGGCGGCGCAGGCTTTCCTTGATGACGCTCTGGGTCACAGGCGCCAGTGCCATCAGGCGTGCGCACAGGCGGCTGCTTGCGGCGTCAATTTCGTCTATATCGACCAGCTCATTTAAGTAGCCAAACGCTAGCGCTTCCTGATCGCTCAGAATCTCCGCCAGCATCAGCATGCGTTTGACGCGGCCCAGCCCGAAGGCGGCCGTCAGGCGTGCGAGGTTGGGGATGGACAGGCAGTTGCCCAGTGTCTTGGCGATCGGCACGCCAAAGCGCGAGCCGGTGGTGGCGATGCGGAAATCACAGGCCGTGGCGATGGCCAGGCCACCGCCCACCGCCCAGCCTTCAACCAAGGCCACGGTGGGCATGGGCAACGCTTCGAGCTGGCCGATGATTTGTTCGATTTGCGCCTCGTAGGCCAGGCCGTGCGCGCCGCTGTCGCCAGTTTGAAAGGCTGCGAATTGCTCGATGTCGGTGCCGGCCACAAAAGCCGCGCCACCTGCGCCGCGAAAGGTTGCGACTTTGACCGACGCATCGGCGTGCAACTGGGTGCAGATTTGCCCGAGCTGCTGGTACATCGCCCAGGTCATGGCGTTGCGCGCCAGAGGGCGATCAAACAAAACAGTGGCCACACCTGCGTCAATGTGCAGGCGCGATGCACCTTCGCCTGCGCCTGTGCCTTCGCTCAAGCGTCACCTTTCACGCCGGCTTCCTTCACCACGCGGGCCCATTTGGTGCTCTCGGTCTGGATGAATTCGGCAAACTTCTCGGGTGTGCCGCCGCCGTCTTCAGCGCCATATTGCGCGAACTTTTCCATCACGTCGGGCATTTGCAAGACCTTGTTGATGTCTTCGTTCATGCGTTTGACCATCGCTGCGGGCATCTTGCCAGGACCGGCCAGGCCGTACCAGGTGGTGGCCTCAAAACCGGGGAAACCGGACTCGATCATGGTTGGCACATTCGGGTAACTGGCGGCGCGTTTGGCGCGGGTTTGGGCAATGGCGATGGCCTTGCCACCCTTCACGTGCGGCGTGGCGGCGGTCATGGTGTCAAAGCTGTAGTTGATCTGGCCACCGATCAAATCCGTCAACATGGGGCCGGAGCCTTTGTAGGGTACGTGCAGGGCATCGATGCCGGCGGCGAGCTTGAACATCTCCAATGCGAGGTGTTGCGCCGAGCCGTTGCCAGCCGAGCCAAAACTGATCTTGCCGGGGTTTTTCTTGCACAGTTCGACAATGTCTTTCACTGTGTGTGCAGTTTGTTTCTCGTTGCCGATCAGCAGGTTGGGCGTGATGCCGACCATCGAGATGGGTGAAAAATCGTTGGCCACGCTGTAGGTCATTTTGGGGGTGAGGGCCGGCGCAATGGCGTGGCTGTTGATGTGCGCCATCAGGAGTGTGTTGCCATCGCCGGGCTGCTTGGCCACGTAGTCGGCGGCAATCATGCCGGCAGCGCCCGCCTTGTTTTCCACCACGATGGTGGTGTTCCACATCGTGGCGAGCTTTTGGCCGATGACGCGCGCCAGGATATCAGTGCCGCCGCCCGGGGCAAAACCCACCACGATGCGCACTGTGCCACTTGGCAAGTTCTGCAGGTTCTGCGCCAGCACAGTGGGGGCGGCCAGGCTGGAAGCAGTGGCGGCGATGAAAATTCTGCGTTGCATGGTGTGACTCCTTGGAAGAAAAGTGGAAAGGTCAGGCAGCTTGTTGCAGGGGCGTTGCCGCTGCGTGGCTGGAAAAATAGTCCATCGAGGCCTGTACGCCAGAGCCCGCGAGTTTCACGCCCGCGAGTTTCATGCCCATCTCGCAGGCCGCGACCGCGGCGATCAGGGTGAGGTCGTTCACGTCGCCCAAGTGGCCGATGCGGAACATCTTTCCCTTGACTTTGCCCAGGCCCGTGCCGAGCGAACAGTCAAACCGGTCATAGATGATTTTGCGGATGGCGTCGGCGTCCACACCTTCGGGCGTCATGACGCCCGTGAGGATGGGTGAATACACGGCCGGGTCAGCGCACTGGATCTGCAAGCCCCAGGCTTTGACAGCGTTGCGCACACCCTGTGCCCAGCGCTGGTGCCGAGCGAAAACGTTCGCCAAGCCCTGCTCCAGCAACATGTCACAGGCTTCCGAGAGGCCGTAGAGCAGGTTGGTATTGGGGGTGGACGGAAAATAGCCGGTCTTGTTCATCTCGATCATCTCGTCCCAGGCCCAGAAGGCTTTGGGTTGCGTGGCGGTTTTGCTGGCAGCAATCGCCTTGGCCGAGACGGCGTTGAAGCTGATGCCAGGCGGCAGCATCAAGCCTTTCTGTGAGCCGCCAATGCTCACGTCCACGCCCCATTCGTCATGGCGGTAGTCGGCCGAGGCGAGGCCGGAGATGGTGTCGACCAGCAACAGGGCCGGGTGTTTGGCCGCGTCGATTGCGCGGCGCACGGCAGCGATGTCGCTGGTAACGCCGGTGGAGGTCTCGTTGTGCACCACACACACGGCTTTGATCTGGTGCTGCGGATCGTTTTTCAAACGCTCTTCAATCAGGTCGGCGCGCACGCCGTGGCGCCAGATGCCAACCTCAGGTCGCTCGGCGCCGGGGTGGCGCATCACCTCGGCGTTCAAGCCGAGGCGCGCGGCCAGTTTTTGCCACAGGGCCGCGAAGTGGCCGGTCTCGTACATCAGAACCTGGTCGCCCGTGCTCAGGGTGTTCACCATCGCCGCTTCCCAGGCAGCGGTGCCGGAAGCCGGGTAAATGATGACCGGTTGCCGGGTTTGAAAAATCTTCTGCATGTCGGCCAGCACTTTGAGGCCCAGCGCCCCAAATTCGGGGCCACGGTGGTCGATGGTGGGCAGGCTCATCGCCCGCAGGATGCGGTCTGGCACCGGCGAGGGGCCGGGTATCTGCAGGAAGTGGCGGCCAGAGGGGTGGTAGTTCAGAGGGATCATGGGCGATGATTGCCGGTGGGCGGTAAAAAGTGTGGCTTCAATTTTTGCACAATCACGGCAAGATACAGTACGTGATTCCCCACCCACACGGAAGCCTTTTCCACAATCTGCATGAACGCACCGGTGCCTTTGAAAAACCTGCAGGCATCGCCTGCCCAAGCCTACGAGCGGGTGGCCCGGGTGGGCCAGGAGGTTGCTGGCCGCCTGGCGGCGCGCCTGGCTGCTGAAACCCGGGGTGAGGTGTTGTTTTCGGCCGCCGATCGGGGTCGCTACGCCACTGACGCCTCGATTTACCAGCAAATGCCTGTTGGCGTGTTCGTTCCGCGCACCGGCACCGAGGTCAAAACCGCACTCGAGATATGCTGCGACCTCAAAGTCCCCATCGTCCCCCGCGGCGGCGGCACCAGCCAATGCGGCCAAACCGTGGGCGCAGGGCTGGTCATTGACCACAGCAAACATGTTCGCAATATCCTCGATGTGGATGTTGAAAACCGCACGGCAGAGGTGGAACCCGGCCTGGTGCTGGACCACCTCAATGCAGCGTTGAAAAAACACGGCCTGTGGTACCCGGTGGATGTCTCCACCAGCGCGCAGGCCACTTTGGGCGGCATGGCGGGCAACAACTCCTGCGGCAGCCGCTCGATCGCCTACGGCAACATGGTGCACAACGTGCTTGGCGCCAAAGCCTGGTTGTCGGACGGCACACTGATCGACATGGGACGGTTTGACGTTGCCAGCGGGCGGGCGTTGCAAATTGGCGAACGGGTGCGTGATTTATGTGCGTCAAACGGCACAGAAATCGACGCCGTTTGGCCCCGGGTGATGCGTCGCGTCGGTGGCTACAACCTGGACATTTTTCATCCGGTGAGTGAGCGGCCCTACGCCGCCAACGGTTCCGTGAACCTGGCGCACTTGCTCATCGGCAGTGAAGGCACCTTGGCGTTGACAAAGTCGCTCACGCTGCAACTGGCGCCACTGCCGGCTCACAAAGTGCTGGGCGTGGTGAATTTCGGAAGTTTCCAGAAGGCGATGGATTCGGCGCAGCACATCGTCAAACTCAATGACCCAGAGGGCACGGCCATGCTCACGGCCGTCGAACTGGTGGACCGCACGATGATCGAACTGGCGCTGCAAAACCCCGCCTTTGCGCCGACCATGAAGAAGGCGCTGATCGCCACGCCCGAGGCCATCCTGCTGGTTGAATTCGCCGGGCCGGACCGCGCCGGCTTGCTGGCCAATTTGAAGAGGCTGGTCGAATTGATGGGCGACCTGGGCCTCCCCGGCAGTGTGGTGGAAATGCCCGAGGAGGCGGCACAAAAAAACCTGTGGGAGGTGCGAAAAGCCGGCCTCAACATCATGATGAGCTTGAAGGGCGACGGCAAGCCGGTGAGCTTCATCGAAGACTGCGCCGTTCCCTTGCAACATCTGGCCGAATACACGGACGCGCTCACGCAGGTGTTTGCCCGGCACGGCACGCGTGGCACTTGGTATGCGCACGCGAGTGTGGGCACCTTGCACGTGCGGCCAATTCTGGACATGCGCCGGGGTGGCGCCGTGAAAATGCGCGCAATAGCTGAAGAAGCCAGCGCGTTGGTACGCCAATTCAAAGGTGCCTACAGCGGCGAACACGGCGACGGCCTGTGCCGTGGCGAATGGATTGAGTGGCAGTTCGGCAAGAACGTGACGCAGGCCTTCGGCCAAATCAAGGCTTTGATGGACCCGCTCAACTTGCTGTGTCCACAGCGCATGGTGAACCCGCCCAAAATGGACGACACCACGCTGATGCGTTTCCCGCCCTCGTACAAGGTTATTCCGATCCAAACCGCGCTGGACTGGAGCGCGTGGAACGTGCAAAACGACCCGGTTACCGAGCAAACGACGCGGCCGGGCACTGGTGGTGACCCGGCACAAGGGTTTGCCAAGGCCGTGGAGATGTGCAACAACAACGGCCACTGCCGCAAGTTTGACGCCGGCACGATGTGCCCAAGTTACCGCGTGACCCGCGACGAAAAACACCTCACCCGCGGGCGGGCCAACACCTTGCGGCTCGCTTTGTCAGGTCAACTCGAAGGCTTGAATGCTGCCGACGCCATGGCCAGCTACGAGGTCAAGGAAGCGTTTGACCTGTGCGTCAGTTGCAAAGGTTGCAAACGCGATTGCCCCACCGGCGTGGACATGGCCAAAATGAAGGTCGAGTTTTTGAGCCATTACAAGGCCAAACACGGCCACTCGCTGAAGGACAAAATGGTCGCGCATTTGCCAGATTACGCCCGCTGGGCAAGCCGCCTGGCGCCGTTGTTGAACCTGCGCGACAAAATTCCTGGCCTTGCCGCCTTGAGCGAAAAGCTGCTCGGCTTCTCGGCCAAGCGCAGTTTGCCGCAATGGCAATCCAGGCATTTTTTCAACACGCCCCACACCGGCGCGACGCGGGAGGAGGTGCTGGTAGCCGCAAAACCCGTGGTCTTGTTCGTTGATACATTCAACGGTTATTTTGAGTCTGGCATTGCAGTTGATGCCTTGAAAGTGCTTTCGAGTCTCGGATACAGTGTTCACGTAGCTACTAAAAATGTAGCGAGTGGGACCTCTCTATGCTGTGGCCGTACCTACCTGGCAAGCGGCATGGTGGATGCGGCGAAGGCCAAGGCCAGTGAATTGATCGATGCCTTGTTGCCCTTCGCGCAAAAGAACATCCCCATCGTTGGACTGGAGCCATCCTGCCTGTTGACCTTGCGTGACGAAGCGCTGGTGATGGGGCTGGGTGACAAGGCCCAGGCTGTTGCGGGCCAGGCCGTGCTGTTTGAAGAGTTCCTGGCGCGCGAGCTAAAAGCCGGCAAACTCGATGCGCTTGGCAAACTGCTCAAACCCGCTGCCCGGCCGATCCTGTTGCACGGCCACTGCCATCAGAAGGCCTTTGAGGCGGTAAGCCCAATCCTGGAAATTCTGAAACTCATCCCGAAGGCCAAACCCGAGTTGATCGAATCCAGTTGTTGCGGCATGGCCGGCAGTTTTGGGTACGAGGCAAACCATTTTGACGCGTCAATGCAAATGGCCGAGTTGAGCCTGCTGCCCGCCGTTCGAAAGCAGCCCGAC
>JANMMR010000063.1:0-13824 GCA_031373455.1 Rhodoferax sp. | reverse complement strand
CAGGTTGCCCATGCCGTAATCGACGACGGCGATTGTTTTGTTGCTCACTTTGGACAGCTTGATGGAAAATCGGTTGCTATAATATATATAGCAAACTATTCATGTTTTACGTGACTTGACTGCCAATTTCTTTGCTATTTTGTCAAAACGCGGCACAAAACACGCAATAATTAACATCCATGTTAATTTTGGCTGAGTATTGCCGCACCGGCTACAAGCTGCCCTTGGTCGACGGAATCATGCCCGCCGCGCGCGGGTCCATCTCCAGCGCCATGCGCAACGCCCGCGCGAAGGCCTTGAACACGGTTTCGCACTGGTGGTGGGCGTTTTCGCCCTTCAGGTTGTCGACGTGGAGGGTCACGAAGGCGTGGTTCACAAAACCCTGGAAAAATTCGTGCGCGAGCTGCGAATCAAAGGTGCCGATCATGCCGCTTTTGAACGGCACGTTCATCACCAAGCCGGGGCGACCGGAGAAATCGATCACCACGCGGCTGAGCGCTTCGTCGAGCGGCACATAGGCATGGCCATAGCGGCGGATGCCTTTTTTGTCGCCCACCGCCTGGTGCACCGCCTGCCCGAGCGTGATGCCGACGTCTTCCACCGTGTGGTGGCCGTCGATGTGCAGGTCGCCGTCAGCGGTGATGTCCAGGTCGAGCATGCCGTGGCGGGCGATCTGGTCGAGCATGTGGTCAAAGAAACCGATACCGGTTTTCAGCGCGGCCTGGCCGGTGCCGTCGAGGTTGACGCGGACCTTGATTTTGGTTTCGGCAGTGTCGCGGCTGACAAAGGCAATGCGGTTGCTGGCGATGCGGTCGGGTGAAACGGCTGAGGTGGTGGTCATAGGGATTTTTCAAGTGCCGCCAGCATCTGCGCGTTTTCACCGGCGGTGCCGACAGTGAGGCGCAAACAATTGGCGAGCAAGGGGTGCATTTTAGAAACGTTCTTGACCAGCACGCCTTGGGCCTTCATGCCGTCAAAGGTTTTGGCGGCGTCTGGCACGCGAATGAGCGCGATGTTGGCATCGCTGGGCCAGCTCTTCACGCCCGGCAGGGCTGCCAGCGCTTTCAACAATGCGGTTCGCTGGGTGATCAGGTCCTGCGCCTGGGCGTTGTACACAGCGGCGTGTTCTATGGCAAACAGCGCACATTCGCAATTGAGGATGCTGATGTTGTAAGGCGGCCGCAGCTTGTTGATCTCGTCGATCAGTGGCTTGGGACCCATCATGTAGCCAATGCGCACGCCGGCCAGGCCAAACTTGGAAAGTGTGCGCATCAGCAACACGTGCTGGTGTTTCCCGGGCTGTGTGGTGATCGGGTCGATCCAGCTTTTCGATGAAAACGGCTGGTAGGCCTCGTCCATCACCACCAGGCCGCCCTGCCCGGCTTGCAGCGCGATGATGTTTTCAATCGCCACTTCATTCCACAATTTGGCGGTGGGGTTGTCGGGGTAAGCGAGGTAAACGATGGCCGGCTGGTGCTGCCGGACGGCGGCCAGCATCGCCGCTTCGTCGAGCTCGAAATCGGGCGTGAGCGGCACACCCACGTACCTCAAGCCCTGAAACTGCGCGCTCATGGCGTACATCACAAAGCCGGGCTCGGGCGCGAGGATCACCGGCGGCTGGCCGGTTTTGTTTTGCCCGGCCGGCAGGTCGACCGCCATGGCCAGGAGGGAGATCAGCTCGTCGGAACCGTTGCCCAGCATGATGTCGTGGCCGGCAGGCATCTTGGCATAAACGCCCAAGGCGGCGCGCAAATCATCGACCCGCGCATTCGGATAACGGTTCAAGGGCAACGCACCCAAGCGCGCGCCGAGCTGTGCCTGCAACTCGGGCGACAAGCGATGCGGGTTCTCCATCGCGTCGAGTTTGACCATGCCGCGCGAATCCTGGATGGCGTAACCGTGCATGGAGACGACGTCCTGGCGGATGCGGGACTGGATGAGGTGTTCGAGGTTGGCAGTCATGGTTATTTGAGGCGCATTTCGGCGGCCCGCGCGTGCGCGTGCAGGCCTTCACCCTGTGCCAGCACCGAGGCGATTTTGCCGAGTGTTTGCGCGCCTTGTTCGCTCACTTCAATCAGGCTGCTGCGCTTCTGGAAATCGTACACACCCAGGGGGCTGGAAAAGCGCACAGTACCGCCGGTGGGCAGTACGTGGTTCGGGCCGGCGCAGTAGTCGCCCAGGCTCTCAGAGGTAAAGGCGCCGAGAAAGATGGCTCCGGCGTGTTTCAGGAGTGGCTCCCAGTGGCGCGGGTCGCGGCTGCTGATCTCCAGGTGCTCGGGAGCGATGCGGTTGCTGATGGCGCAGGCTTCTTCCATGCTGCGGGTGTGGATCAAGGCGCCGCGGTCATTGAGCGACTGGGCGATGATGGCCGCGCGCGGCATTTGGGGCAGCAGGCGGTTGACGGCGGCTTGCACCTGATCGATGTAGGCGAGGTCCGGGCACAACAAGATGCTCTGCGCCATTTCGTCGTGTTCGGCCTGGCTGAAGAGGTCCATCACGACCCAGTCAACCGGCGTGCTGCCGTCGGCCAGCACCAAGATTTCAGAGGGCCCGGCGATCATGTCGATGCCCACTTTGCCAAACACCCGGCGCTTGGCGGCCGCCACGTAGGCGTTGCCGGGGCCGGTGATTTTGTCGACTGCGGGGATGGTTGCCGTGCCGTAGGCCAGCGCGCCGATAGCCTGCGCACCGCCGATGGTGAACACCCGCGTGACGCCACCCACGTAAGCCGCTGCCAGCACCATGGCGTTTTTCTCGCCGCCGGGCGTGGGCACCACCATGATGATGTCTTCGACGCCCGCTACGTGGGCCGGGATCGCGTTCATCAACACGCTGGAGGGGTAACTGGCTTTGCCGCCCGGCACATAAATGCCGGCGCGGTCAATCGGCGTGACTTTCTGGCCCAGCCAATTGCCCTCGGCGTCGGTGTAAGACCAGCTCTCGCCGTTGGCCTTCTTCTGGCGCTCGTGGTAGCTGCGCACGCGGGCCGCAGCAGCTTGCAAAGCCTGCTGCTGCGCCGCAGGGATCGACTCGAAGGCAGCTTTGAGCTCGGACTGGCTCAGTTCCAGCGCGGCGACAGAGGCCGCATCAACGCGGTCAAAACGCTGCGTGTATTCGAGCACGGCAGCGTCGCCGCGCTGCCGAACGTCGGCCAGAATCTGCGCGGCCACGGTGTCGATGGCAGCATCGGCTGCTTCAGAGACGTGCAGGCGCGCCTGGAAATCCGCGTCAAAGGTAGCGCTGGCCGTCGAGAGGCGGGCGGGTGATGCGGTCAAGGTCATGGGAACAGCGTGCTGGCAGCGATTGGGTTCAGGTCTGGCGCGCCGCCACGGCCAGGGCGAAGGCGTCGATGATGCGGCGCAATGGGGCCTGTTTGAGTTTCAGCGCGGCCTGGTTGACGATCAGGCGCGCGCTGATGTCCATGATGTGCTCCACCTCCACCAGATGGTTCGCCTTGAGCGTGTTGCCGGTGGAGACCAGGTCAACAATCGCGTCTGCGAGGCCGGTCAGCGGCGCCAGTTCCATGCTGCCGTATAGCTTGACCATGTCCACGTGCACACCTTTGGCGGCGAAGAACTCGCGCGCAATGGCCACGTATTTCGTCGCCACCTTCAGGCGGCTGCCCTGCTTGACCGCGCTGGCGTAGTCAAAATCGGCGCGCACGGCCACGCTGATGCGGCATTTGGCAATCTGCAAATCAAGTGGCTGGTACAGGCCAGTGGCGCTGGCGCCGTCGCTCCAGCCGCTGACGTGTTCGATCAAGGTGTCTTTGCCCGTGATGCCGAGGTCTGCACCGCCGTATTGCACGTAGGTGGGAACATCGGTTGCGCGCACCACGAGCACCCGCACGTCGGGCTGGTTCGTGGCCAGGATCAGTTTGCGGGACTTTTCCGGGTCTTCAAGCACTTCGATGCCGGCGGCCTGCAAAAGCGGCAGGGTTTCCTCGAAGATGCGGCCCTTAGATAACGCGAGAGTAATCATTGTTTCATTCGAAGTAGACAGTGCAAAGACCCATGTTTTCCCGCCGGGCCGCCCCTAGGGAAAATGCGCCCCCTCCGGGGGGCAGCGCCGTACACGAAGTGACAAGCGTGGGGGCCATATTTATTTGAGTCTTTCGATATCGGCGCCAAGTCCGCGCAGCTTGGCTTCCATCTGGTCGTAGCCGCGGTCGAGGTGGTAGATGCGGTCCACCACGGTTTCACCTTCGGCGACGAGGCCGGCAATGACCAGGCTGGCCGATGCCCGCAGGTCGGTGGCCATGACGGTGGCGCCAGAGAGTTTTTCAACGCCCTCCACCACCGCCACCTTGCCGTCGATCAGGATGTTTGCGCCCAAGCGCACCATCTCGTTGACGTGCATGAAGCGGTTCTCAAAAATGGTTTCGGTCACTTTGGCCGTGCCGGTTGAGATGCAATTGAGCGCCATGAACTGCGCCTGCATGTCGGTGGGGAAACCGGGGTATTCCGAGGTGCGGAAGGACTGCGCCTTGAGGCGTCCGCTCGATTGAATGCGGATGCCATCTGCCAGCGCCGTGACGGTGGCTCCTGCGTCACGCAGCTTTTCAACCACGGCGTCCAGGTGGTCGGCCCGCGCGTCCTTGAGCAAGACGTCGCCACCGGCTGCCGCCACAGCGCACAAAAACGTGCCGGCCTCGATGCGGTCGGCCACCACCTGGTGGGTGCACCCATGCAGTTTTTCAACACCCTGAATGCGGATGCGGCTGGTGCCGTGCCCTTCGATTTTCGCGCCCATGCGGATGAGCATTTCGGCAAGGTCGGGAATCTCCGGCTCTTGCGCGGCGTTCTCCAGAACCGTCTCGCCTTCGGCGAGGCTGGCCGCCATCAGGAAGTTCTCTGTGCCGGTGACCGTCACCATGTCGGTGGCGATGCGCGCGCCCTTGAGGCGGGTTTGCCCTTTTGGCAAACGGGCAATCATGTAGCCGTGTTCAACCGTGATTTCGGCCCCCATCGCCATGAGTCCCTTGATGTGCTGGTCCACCGGCCGCGAACCAATGGCGCAGCCGCCTGGCAACGACACCGTGGCTTCACCAAAACGGGCCAGCAGCGGCCCGAGAGCCAGCACCGAAGCGCGCATGGTTTTCACCAGCTCATACGGCGCTTCGGGCGAACTCAGGGCGCTGGCGTTGACCCGGATGACGCCATCGTCGCCGCGCTCGATCGAGACACCCATGTTGCGGATGAGTTTTTGCATCGTCGCCACATCCTGCAGGCGTGGCACGTTCAGGAGCGTGCAGGGTTCTGCCGTGAGCAGGGTCGCGCACAACTCCGGCAGGGCCGCATTTTTGGCGCCACTGATTTGCACGGTTCCATGCAAGGCCCGGCCGCCACGAATCAACAATTTGTCCATCAGGTTCCCAGGTTTCGGAGTTTCCCGTCTGCCCGGCGGGCCAAGCGCCGGCAGCCGGGTGTCACATCAGTGTTGCGCCGCCCATTCCGCAGGGGTGAGCGTCTGCATCGAGAGGGCATGCACCTCGTCGGTATGCATTTTCTCACCCAGCGTGGCGTACACCTGCTGGTGCCGGGCAACCGCGCGTTTGCCTTCAAATTACGGCGAGACGATGGTCGCCGTCCAGTGGCGGCCGTCGCCCACCACCTCGCAATGCTGGCAGGGCAAACCAGCCGCGATGAGGGATTGCAGTTCTTCGGAAGTCATGGGCGGTCGTCTTTGAAACAGGTTGGCCATCAGTGGCGTATTTTGTAGCCGATGCGCAGCAGGTGCACCGTCACCACACTCACCACTGCCAGTGCCGTGGCAACAACGCCCAGGCTGAGCCAGGGCGAGACATCACTTACCCCAAAAAAGCCGTAGCGAAACCCGTCAATCATGTAGAAAAAAGGGTTCAAGTGGCTCACGTTTTGCCAGAACGGCGGCAGCGAATGGATGGAATAAAAAACGCCACTCAAGAAAGTCATGGGCATGATCGCGAAGTTCTGAAACGCGGCGAGCTGGTCAAACTTTTCGGCCCACAGGCCGGCGATCAAGCCCAGAGTCCCCATGAGCGCGGCACCCAGGACGGCAAAAACCAGTATCCAGAGCGGTGCAACAAAACTCAATGGGGCGAACCAGGCTGTCACGGCGAACACGCCCACACCCACCAGGAGCCCGCGCACGATGCTGGAGCCCACGTAAGCGACAAACCAATTCCAATGCGACAGCGGCGTAAGCAGCAAAAACACCAGATTGCCCATGATCTTGCTCTGGATCAGCGACGATGAGCTGTTGGCAAAGGCGTTTTGCAACACGCTCATCATGACCAGGCCCGGCACCAGAAACGCGGTGTAGCTGACCTTGTCGTAAACCTTGACGTGGTCTTCGAGCACATGGCCGAAGATCAGCATGTACATGACGGCGGTGAGCACGGGCGCCGCGACGGTCTGGAAAGCCACACTCCAGAAGCGCAGCACTTCCTTGTACATCAGCGTTTGCCACCCGTTCATTTGGCCCCCACGCTCCCCACTGCGTGTGGTTCGCTGCCCCCCGAGGGGGCCGTGCCTTGCTTGGGGCGGCCCTGCGCGGCGGCGGGTGGTTCTTTTTCACCCGACTTGCGCGCCATCACTTCAAGAAACACATCTTCCAGGTCGGCCTTGCGGATCTCGACATCTTCGGCATGCAGGCCCGCTTCGCGCACGGCAGCGAGGTACTGCTCGATATCGGCGGCGTTGTGGGCCGGGAACTGGACGATGCGGCCGGTGATGCGCGCTTGTGCGGCAAGGGTTTCAGGAAGCTCGCTGTCGATCTTGAACCGCAACACATTGCTCGAAGCCGCCTTAAGCAGGTCAGACGTAGAAGCCAAGGCGACCACCTTGCCGGTCTGCAACATGGCAATGCGGCCGCACAGGGCTTCGGCCTCTTCCAGGTAATGGGTGGTCAAAAGCACCGTGTGGCCCTGTTTGTTGAGCTTGGCAATGAACTGCCAAAGTGTTTGGCGCAGCTCCACGTCGACACCGGCAGTGGGCTCGTCCAGCACGATCACCGGGGGTTTGTGCACCAGCGCCTGCGCCACCAGCACGCGGCGCTTCATGCCGCCGGAAAGCTGGCGCATGTTGGCATGGGCTTTGTCGGTGAGGCCCAGGCTGTGCAGGAGCTCGTCGATCCAGGCGTCGTTGTTCTTCACGCCGAAATACCCCGATTGGATGCGCAACACGTCGCGCACGTTGAAAAACGGGTCGAACACCAGCTCTTGCGGCACCACGCCGAGCTTGCGGCGCGCCTGGGCGTAATCGGCCTGCACGTCGTGTCCGAGCACCGAAACCTGGCCGCCCGAGGGGCGTGTCAAACCAGCCAGCACGCTGATAAGGGTGGTTTTGCCGGCGCCATTGGGCCCCAACAGGCCGAAAAATTCACCCTCTTCGATATCGAGGCTGACATCGTCCAGGGCCAGAAAGGTGGAGCCTTTGGCTCCTCGGGGCAGCGGGTAACTTTTGGAGACGTTTTGAAAGGAGATGGCGGGCATGGGACCCCGCCATTTTAGCCGTGCCCGCCCTCAGGCTTGTGGCAGCAGGCCGTCAATGCCGTACAGGACCGCCAAATTGGCCAGGCGCGGCGGCAATCCCACCACGGCGAAACCTTTGCCCAGGGCCAGGGCCTCCCGGCGAAACGCCATCAGGACCGCCAGCGCGGAGGAGTCAAACTGGTTGAGCCTTGACGCATCGACCTGAACGGTATTGCCGCTTTCCGCACGCAGCGCGGGCAATTGCTCTGACAGGCAGGCGCCTGCTTGCGCGTGGGACAAGGTGGCGGGCAGGGTCAGCATGGCCGAAAGCGCAAGGTCGGGCTTGCCTCAGCCTTTTTTGGCATTCGACTTGTTGCGCTCCGATAGCAGGGTGATCAGGCTGTCAATGCCTTTAGCGTTGATTTCCTGTGAAAACTGGCTTTTGTAGGTTTCCACCAGCCAGACGCCCAACACGTTGATGTTGAAAATTTTCCAGCCCGCGCCTTGTCCGGCGGTTTTCTCGAGACGGTAATCCAGCTGGATCGGGTCGCCCCGGCCTTTGACTTCGGTCCGCACCACAATTTCCTTGTCCTCGACTGCAGCACGCACCGGCTTGATGAAGATCACCTGGTCGGTCACCTGTGTCAGTGCGCCCGCGTAGGTGCGCACCAGCAAGGTTTTGAACTCTTCCTGCAGGCGTTTGCGCTGCTCGGGCGTGGCCTGGCGCCAGCCCGGCCCCACGGCGGAGGCTGTCATGCGCTCAAAATTGACGTGCGGCATGACTTTGGTTTCAACCAATGTCACAACCTTGCCGGTGTCACCACCCTGGATGCTTTTATCGGACTTGATGCTGTCAAGCACTTCGGTCGACAGGCGTTTGACCAACGCCTCGGGTGCCTCATCGGTGGTCTGCGCGGAAACACCGGCAGACAAACACAACGCCACCAACACGCTTGAGGAAACTTGGGCCCAAATTCGACGGTTCATTTCAGATTTCTCCATGGCGGGATACCCGCACACTCCATAACGTTTCAACAGCCAGGCGGGCTGACACCGCCCATGCGCCTATTTTGCCGGTGCGGCCTTGTCCTCAGGCGGCTCCTGCCCGTCAAACACCAATGCCTGGCGCCGCTGCAAATAAACATCGCGCGTGAAGGTGTATTTGTCCAGCGCCGCTTCGTCCAGCAGTTCACCCGCGCGCAGCAGGCTTTCGCGAAAACTGACCAGGCGCAACACCGACAACCCGGTGCGCTCGTTGCTCGTGAGATTCGGATTCACGGTCACCGGATCGCCCTGGTAATCCACCACAAGCGCCAAACCATCACGCACCGTTGAAGGGCCAAAAAATGGCAACACCAGGTAAGGACCCGAATTGGTGCCCCAAAAGGCCAGCGTTTGGCCAAAATCCTCGTTGCGCCGCTCCAGGTTCATCTCGCTGGCAATGTCGAGCACGCCACCCAGGCCGAAAACGGTGTTGACCCCAAAACGCACCACCGTCTCCACTGCGGCCTGGCCCTTGAGTTGCAAGGCGGCGTTGACCGCCACCCAGGGTTCGGCCAGGTTGGCAAAAAAGTTGCCCACCGCCGTGCGCACAAAACTGGGTGTGACCGCCCGGTAAACCGTTGCAGCCGGTTTCAACACAGCCTTGTCCAGGGCTTCGTTGATGCTGAACATGGAGCGGTTGAACCCCTCATACGGGTCGTTCACGGTTCCCGCCGGCACTGTGGCGCAGGCTGTCGCCAATGTGAGCGTGGCAGCCGCCATCGCCCTGCCCAGCCAACGCCTTGCCGCAGGGCGCACCATTGGGCGCACCCAGGACGATTCAATACTGATTTTCATTTTTTCAACCCATTCCCTGCTGATTATTTCTTCGGCTCTTTCGCGGGCGCCTCTTTCGGCGAGGAAGTCGCGGCTTCTTTGGGCGCCGCCTCTTTGCCGTCAGCCGCCTTGCTGTAGAGGAACTGGCTGATCAGGTTTTCCAGCACCACAGCCGACTGGGTGGTGGTGATGGTGTCGCCCGCTGCCAGGTTTTTGTCGCCCGCGCCGGCTTCGATGCCGATGTACTGCTCACCCAACAGGCCTGCTGTCAGGATTTTAAGGGAGCTGTCTTTGGGGAAAGCGTAACGGTTTTCCATCACCAGCGTCACCTTGGCCTGAAATGATTTGTCATCAAATGCAATGCCGTCCACGCGCCCCACCACCACGCCGGCGCTTTTCACCGGCGCCTTGGGTTTGATGCCGCCAATGTTGTCAAACTTGGCCGTCACGCGGTAGCTGGACTGGAAATTGAGCGTCAGCAAATTGGCCGATTGCAGCGACAAAAACAGCAGGGCCGCTGCGCCCACCATCACAAACAGCCCGACCCAGAAATCATTGGGTGATCGTTGCATTCGAAACTCCTGGTTTGCGTGGAATCAACATCTTCGGTTTCATCAATTTCATCGGTTTCATGGGCGGTGCGGCCTCTCAGACGCTGAACATGAGTGCGGTGAGCACAAAGTCGAGTCCCAAAATCGCCAGCGAGGCAACCACCACGGTGCGGGTGGTGGCTCTGGAAACCCCCTCGGGCGTGGGTTGCGCTTCAAACCCCTGCACCAGCGCCACGAAGGTCACAGTGAAGCCGAACACGACACTCTTGAGCACCCCGTTGCCGACATCTTTCACGATGTCCACACCGCCTTGCATCTGGCTCCAGAAGGCACCCGGGTCGATGCCGATCATCAGCACACCCACCACCCAGCCGCCGATCACACCAACAGCGCTGAACACCGCAGCCAGCAGTGGCATGGTGATCACGCCGGCCCAGAACCTTGGCGCAAGGATGCGTTTAACCGGATCGACCGCCATCATTTCCATGGCGCTCAACTGTTCGCCGGCCTTCATCAGGCCAATCTCGGCGGTGAGCGAAGTGCCGGCGCGCCCGGCAAACAGGAGCGCGGTGATCACTGGGCCGAGTTCGCGCACGAGGCTCAGCGTGACCAGCAGCCCCAGCGCCTCGGAGGCGCCGTAACGTTGCAGCGTGTAATACCCCTGCAGACCCAGCACAAAACCGACGAACAAGCCCGACACCGTGATGATGGCCAGTGAATAGTTGCCGAGAAAATGGATCTGGTCGCGCACCAGCCCAAAACGCCTGAAACAACTGCCCAGCAGGCCCAACAGCCGCACAAACAGCCGCGTGGACGCGCCAATGTCAGCGAGTTTGCGGCGCACCGCGAAGCCGACGTCAGACGGGCTGAACAGGCTCACCGCCCGGCTCCTGTCTGGCGCGAAAAGTCTTCGTCAACACTCGGGCCGGGGTAATGGAATTTCACTGGGCCGTCCGGCAGGGCATTGACAAACTGGTGCACCAGCTCGTTGGTGCTGTGGCGCACTTCCTCGGGCGTGCCTTGTGCCGCGACCTTGCCATTGGCCAGAATGATCACCTGGTCGGCGATGTGAAAAGTTTCCTCCAGATCGTGCGACACCACGATGCTGGTCAAACCCATGGCGTCGTTGAGCTGGCGGATCAGGCGGGCGGCCGTGCCCAGCGAGATCGGGTCAAGCCCGGCGAAGGGTTCGTCGTACATGATGAGTTCGGGATCCAGCGCAATTGCCCGCGCCAGCGCCACGCGCCGCGCCATGCCGCCCGAGATCTGGCTCGGCATCAAATCGCGCGCGCCGCGCAATCCAACGGCACCCAGCTTCATGAGCACGATGTCGCGGATCAGCGCGGGGGCCAAATCGGTGTGTTCGCGCAAGGGAAACGCGACGTTGTCAAACACGCTCAAATCGGTGAACAGTGCGCCAAACTGGAACAACATGCCCATGCGCCGGCGTGCCGCGTACAAGCCCGCTTCATCGAGTTGGCCGACGTCCTGGCCATCAAACAGCAGCGTGCCCTGCTGCGCCTTGTATTGCCCCCCGATCAGCCGCAGCACCGTCGTTTTGCCGCCACCCGAGGCGCCCATCAGGGCCGTGACCTTGCCGCGCGGCACCGTAAGCGAAACGCCGTCGAGGATGACGCGCTCGCCCTTACCCCCGCCGTAGGCAAAGGTCAGGTTTTTGAGTTCAACCAGGGGGAAATCAGGGGTGGAGGTCATCAGGGCCGAAGGTCCGACCCGTGATGATAAGTGATGCGCCAGATGGCGCCGCCGGCTCGGGACACGGCGCTGCCGTCAGCGTGGCAACTCGCTCGCACCCATGAGGAACTCGTCCACCGCACGCGCCGCCTGGCGGCCTTCGCGGATGGCCCACACCACCAGCGACTGGCCGCGGCGGATGTCGCCCGCTGCGAAGACCTTGGGCACGTTGGTGGCATAACCGCCGGTGAAGTCCATGCTGGCTTTGGCATTGCCGCGCGCGTCTTTCTCTACGCCGAAACCCTCCAGCACCGAGGCCACGGGCGAGATGAAACCCATCGCCAGCAGCACCAGATCGGCCTTGAGGGTCTGCTCGGAGCCGGCCACTTCGACCATCTTGCCGTCTTTCCATTCGACGCGCACGGTTTTCAGGCCGGTGATTTTTCCCTTTTCGCCGATGAATTCCTTGGTGGATATGGCAAATTCGCGCTCGCAGCCTTCCTCGTGGCTGGAGCTGGTGCGCAGCTTGATCGGCCAGTTGGGCCAGGTCATCGGGCGGTTTTCTTCAACCGGCGGCTGCGGCATGACTTCAAACTGCGTGACGGATTTGGCGCCGTGGCGGTTGCTGGTGCCCACGCAGTCGGAGCCGGTGTCGCCGCCGCCGATGACGATCACGTGTTTGCCGTGCGCCGTGAGCTGGCCCTTGATCTTGTCGCCCGCGTTGACGCGGTTTTGTTGCGGCAAAAATTCCATGGCGAAATGAACGCCGTCCAACTCGCGCCCCGGCACTGGCAGGTCGCGCGACTGCTCAGCGCCGCCGGTGAGGATGACCGCGTCAAAGTCTTTTTGCAGCTGCGCGGGTGAAACTGTTTCCTTGGCCCAATTGGTCACTTTGGATGCTGGACCTGATTTGGGCAACTCGCCCACCATCACGCCGCAGCGAAAGCTCACACCTTCCTGCTCCATCTGCGCGACGCGCTGGTCGATGTGGTGTTTTTCCATCTTGAAATCAGGAATGCCGTAACGCAGCAGGCCGCCGGCGCGGTCGTTCTTCTCGAACACCGTCACCGTGTGGCCGGCGCGTGCGAGCTGTTGCGCGGCGGCCATGCCGGCCGGGCCGGAGCCCACCACCGCCACTTTTTTGCCGGTTTTGACTTTTGCAGTCTGTGGCGTGACCCAGCCCTCGCTCCAGGCCCGGTCGATGATGGCGTGTTCGATGGATTTGATGCCCACGGCGTCGTCGTTCACGTTCAGCGTGCAAGCTGCTTCACAGGGCGCCGGGCAAATGCGGCCAGTGAACTCGGGAAAGTTGTTGGTGCTGTGCAAAACCGTGATGGCGTTTTTCCAGTCGGTCGGGCCACCCTTGAACACGAGGTCGTTGAAGTCGGGAATGATGTTGTTGACCGGGCAGCCGCTGTTGCAAAACGGCGTGCCGCAGTCCATGCAGCGCGCGGCCTGGGTTTTGGCTTGCTGGTCGTCGAGCCCGACGACAAATTCCTTGTAATTCTTGAGGCGCTCGGCGACAGGTTTGTACCCTTCTTCGATCCGCTCAAATTCCATGAATCCTGTTATTTTACCCATAATTTTGCCTAATTTTTAATTAAATTTATTACCAAAAAAGTAGCAAATTTATATTATTTTGCGTGACTTAGTTCCTGTTTTTTCTCTTGTTTAGCTTGTACAGAAACTTTTTTCGCAGCCATTTCACCCAAGGCGCGTTTGTATTCGTTCGGGAAAACCTTCACAAACTTGGCGCGGGCAACGCTCCAGTCGTCCAGCAAAGCGCGGGCGCGTTTGCTGCCGGTCCAGCGGTTGTGTTCTTCGAGCAGCTTCTTGAGTTGCGATTCGTCGGTCTGCCCACGATGCCAGACGCCAGGCTTTTGCGTGTCTTGTTGCTCCGTGGCACTTAGCACTTTCTCCAAAGACACCATCGCCGTGTTGCAGCGGCTGGCAAATGTGCCATCTTCGTCGTACACGTAAGCGATGCCGCCGCTCATGCCTGCCGCGAAGTTGCGGCCGGTTTTGCCCAGCACCGCCACGGTGCCGCCGGTCATGTATTCACAGCCGTGGTCGCCGGTGCCTTCAACAACCGCCGTCGCGCCCGAGAGCCGCACGGCGAACCGTTCGCCCGCCACGCCGCTCAAAAACGCTTCGCCACTGGTGGCGCCGTACATCACGGTGTTGCCGACGATGGTGTTTTTCACCGCGTCACCCCGGAAGTCGATGCTCGGGCGCACGATCACGCGCCCGCCCGAAAGGCCCTTGCCGGTGTAGTCGTTGGCGTCGCCAATCAAATACAAAGTGATGCCC
>JANMMR010000240.1:0-2748 GCA_031373455.1 Rhodoferax sp. | reverse complement strand
GCACCCTCACCGTGAGTTTCGCCAACGTTGCGGCGTATGAATCCTTTGACGCGGCCCAGCCATTCGAAAGCCGCCAGCTGGTCCACAACTTCAACCGCATCTGGTCGCCCGAGTGGCTCGACGGCGCCGAAGACAGCCCCGAGCTGCGCCGCGCCCGCCTGATGCGCCCGGTGGTGGCCGCCGCAGAGCATATTCTCGATATCCATTCCACCAGCCAGGACGTGGTGCCGTTTTGGGTCTACCCGGGTTTTGCGCGCAACGCCGAGGTGGCGCTGGTGACCGGCGGGCCTGCGGTGCACATGGTCATGCCCTCGGGCATGAATTCCGGCACGCCCTTGATCCAGCATGGCGCCCATGGCCGTGCCGACGGCCCCGGCGCCGCGTTGGTGGTGGAGTGCGGGCAACATTTCAGGCGCACCACCAGCGAGCTTGCAACAGCGGTCACGCTTGATTTTCTGGCGCATTTTGGCCTGATCGACGCGGCCCCCAGCCCGCTGCCCAAGGCCGCGCCAAAACGCCTGGAGTTGCTGCACACCCATGTGATCAAAACCACCGAGTTCGCGCTGGTGCGGCCGTTGGTGGGCTTTGAGGTGTTTGCCAAGGGTGAGCTCATTGCCACCGATGGCGCCGAAGAAATCCGTGCCGTGTGTGATGATTGCACCGTGATGATGCCGGCGCGCACCGCGATCGTTGGGCGCGAAGGCGTTTATCTGACGCGGCCGGTCTAGGTTGCAAGGTTTACCTTTGCTTTGCAATTGACCGCTCGGGGCTTTGCAAACTGCGTTTACGATGGCGCTTTTACGGCGGCGCTTTTGCCACTTCAAGAGGGTGTAATTCATGAAAAAGTCGACATTGGCCATGGCTTTGTCTTTGAGCCTTGCGGGGCTTGTGATGGGTCTGGGCACGAGCGCGCAGGCCACCGGCCTGGCCACCTGTGATTCCGGTGCCAAAAGCGGCTGGCAGCCAGTCGAGAAACTCGAATCCATGCTCAAGGAAAAGGGCTATACGGTGCGCCGCATCAAGGAAGATGGCGGCTGTTACGAGGTTTACGCCCTGAATGAAAAAGGCGAACGCGGTGAATATTATTTTCACCCCGTGACACTGGCGCCAGTTCCCACCAAGGCCCGCTAATACCCTTCGCACCAATACCGCTGCAGATGACCGCAAGCACTGCGCTGCAAACGGTCTGGAGCCCGTGGCTGCGCCTGTTGCACTGGCTGCTGGCGGTCTCGATGATCACCAGTTTCGTCACCCACGAAGGCGGCGGCAAGTTGCACGAGTACAGCGGCTACTTGGCGCTGGCGGCAGCGTGTGTGCGCGTGGTGATGGGTTTTGCCGGCAGTGGGTATTGGCGGTTTTCGCAATTTGTGCGTTCGGCGCCGGCCACGCTGGCGTATGCGCGGGCGGTGGTCAAACGGGCTGAGGCGCGCCACATCGGCCACAACCCGTTGGGTGGCTGGATGGTGCTGGTGCTGCTGGCCGATGCCATCGCCACGGGCTTTACCGGCTGGCTCTACACCACCCAGCTTTTCTTTGGCTACGCCTGGCTGGAGACGCTGCACGGCGTGTTGGGCGAGGCGCTGGTTCCCCTCCTGATTTTGCACATCGCCGGCGTTGTCTTCACCTCATGGCGCCACCGCGAGAATCTGCTGGGCGCGATGCTGCACGGGAAAAAACGCCTTTAGTCGTGCGTGGGGTTGTTGAACCCGTGCGCCTTTGAGGGCCGCGCAGCTTCTGAAACAATGGCGCCGTGTGCACCAACTACACCCCGACCGCGCGCGACCGATTCAAGGCGTCGCGCCTGGGTGTTGCGCATTTGCCGGTGAAAGACTGGCCACCTGAAGTCTTCCCGGGCTACGAAGCGCCGATCGTGGTGCAAAGCGGTGACGACGCGCTGCGCCTGGAGACTGCCAAATTTGGCCTGATGCCGCGCTGGAGCCGCGACCCGGCGCAGGCGCAGCAAATCGCCCGTGGCGCCTACAACGCGCGCAGTGAAACCGCTGCCCAGAAGCCGAGTTTTCGCAGTGCCTGGAGAGAGCGCCAATGGGCCCTGGCGCCAATGGAGAGTTATTTCGACCCGATGTGGGAAGACGCTGCCAGCAACGGCGGCAAATCGGTGCGATGGCGCATCGCTCGCGCCGACGGTGACCCGTTTGCCTGCGCCGCCCTGTGGGAGCGCTGGAGCGACAAAACCACGGGCGAGATCATCACCAGTTTCAGCCTGCTCACGGTGAATGCCGACGGCCACGCCTTGTGCGGCCGCCTGCACCGCCCCGGTGATGAAAAACGAATGCCGGTGATCATCGCGGCCAACGACTACGACGCTTGGCTGCACGCCACGCCCGATGAGGCCCAGGCCTTTATGCGCACCACGCCCGCCGATGTGCTGGTGGGCGGGCCGGCACCAAGGGCAGCGCCTCGTGTGGGGCGCGCTCGCACCGAGCAGTTGGAAAACGCTCAAAAAAATATTGAATTATTTTGATTCAAGATTTTTAATCCTATTAAGTCACGAAAAACATCAATTGTTTGCTATTAATAATTAACTTAAATTGATTTAAAAATATACAAATGCCAAGACTAAATCCACTCCCGCCGGAAACAACACCCGAACTCAAAAACCATTTCGACTATTTCCTCACCACGCTGGGTTTCACGCCCAACAGCGTCTTGACGATGCAGCGCAAGCCCAAAATGGTCAAGGCCTTTGCCGAGCTCAATGCTGCGGTGATGGACCCTGCTGGCGAGGTG
>JANMMR010000661.1:0-2414 GCA_031373455.1 Rhodoferax sp. | reverse complement strand
GGCCACCACGGCTTCGTACGGTGACTTTCTCGTCGAGCGTCACCGCGACGGCGAGGCGGGTGGGTAAGATCCCTGTGCCCCCCGAGGGGGCGCATTTTTGCTGGGGGCGGCCCGGCGCAAAAACCTGCTCCGAGGTTTGTTCGCCGGGCTGTTTCCTTACATCAGGCGTTTGGCGGCCCCATGGTGGTGGTCTTGCAGGCGGTCTTTGTGGCGCACCACCTGCCGGTCGAGTTTGTCGACCAGTTCATCCACGGCGGCGTACAGATCCGCGTGGGAGCATTCTGCAAACATGTCACTGCCTTTGACGTGAATGTTGCATTCGGCGCGTTGCCTTCGTTCCTTTTCCTTCTGTTTTTCGACGGTGAGAAGCACTTTGACATCGACTACCTGGTCAAAGTGGCGGGTGATTCAATCTAGCTTGGTCGTGACGTAATTTCTGAGTGCTGGGGTAACTTCGAGATGGTGACCGCTGATCGTCAAGTTCATGAATAACCTCCTGTGCTCTACCGTTGAAAAAGCCTGGATGAATTCACTATGCCTTTGAATTGCCATTCGCGCAACGCCCGGAATGCAAAAAACCGTCAAAAAAATGCAATAAAAATCTTACGCCTGTGCATTTTTACAGGGTATCGTTCGCATTGGTCAGGCTGGCCCCCCGGTTTGGCGGCTGTACCGTGTGCAGGGTGAGCCGACCGGCCAGCCAGACGCTGGCCAGACTGGCCACGGTGCCCACCACGGCAGTCATCCAGTAATGTTCAATGTGGCCCTCGGCATTGCGGCCGATCAGCATGCCACCCACAAAGGCTGCGCAACCCATGGCGGCGGACTGCGCTGAAGAATTGAGCGTCATGAAGGTGCCGCGCAGCGCCGGGTTGGCCGCCGAGCTGACAAGGGCCATGCCAGGAATCATGCGCCCGTTCATGCAGATCATGAACAAGGTGGAGGTGCCCAGCACCGCCCACATCGGCGCGCCAAAAGGCATGAGCGTGGTGGCAAACATGGGCAGGATGACGGCCACTGCCATCAAGCGGAAGGTTTTGACCTTGCCCCAGCGGTCGCTCAGGCGGCCAAACCAGCGCGCCAGCAGCAGCGCGCCCAAACCTCCAAACAGGTAAACCTGGAAAATCTGGTCTTGGCGCAGCCCCACACCGTATTGCAGGTTGATGGCGATGTAGGGCACGACCGTGAAGCCACCGAACATCATCAGGGCCGACAACAAAAACGCCCGATGGTGGTTGCTTTCCCCCAGCACCGTGCGGATGCGCTTGAAAGCCGAGGTTTGGGCGCCAGAACCCAGGTGCGCGTCCAGCGCGGGCAGGGTGATGGCCGCAAACACGCCCAGCACCACACTCAAACCCACGATGGCGAAAAACGGCGCGTGCCAGCCGTATTGGTCGGCCAGCCACAGACCGGTGGGCACGCCCGCCACCGATGCGGCGGAGAACGAGGTCATCACAATGCCCATGGCGCGCCCGCGGCGCTCGAACGGGATCACGTCAGCCACGATGGTTTGCGCCATGCTGGACAGAATGCCGCCAAACAGGCCGGCGGCGATGCGCGCCGCCATGAGGGCGCCATAGCCCGGCGCCAGCGCGCAGGCCAGCCCCGCGAGGCAGAAGAACACATACAGCGTGAGCAACATGCGTTTGCGGCTGAAGCGCTCGATGAAGGTGGAAGCCGCCAGGCCGGCAATTCCGGCGGCCAGTGTGTAGGCCGAAACCAGCAGGCCAAACTGCGCTTCGTTGATGTTGAAAATGCGCGTGAACTGCGGCCCCAGCGGCATCATGATCATGAAGTCCAGGACGCTGGTGAACTGGATGCCCGCGAGGGTAAACAATAACCAATTCTCGCGCTGACTTGTCATGCAACCACTCTAACATCCCGTCACAATTCGGACATGAGCCTCGACACCATCATCCATGCGGGTTTGGCCCGTTACGTCCAGCCTTCCACGGCGCTGGTGCTGATGGGCGGCGGCGCGCGCACGGCCTACCAGGTCGGCGTGTTGCGGGCGCTCGGGTCGATGGTCAAACTGCACCCGGCCTTGGGCAAGAACTTCCCGTTCCAGGTGCTGGTGGGCACCTCGGCTGGCGCCATCAACGCCGCCTGCCTGGCCGCCTGGGCTACGCAGGGCCTCAACGCCTTTGACCAGCTGGCCAAATTTTGGAGCGAACTGCGCTCCGACAATGTTTACCGCCTCAACGTGCCCAGCTGGGTGCGGTTTTCTCGGCTCGCAGCGGCCTTGAGCCTCTCGCGCCAGGCGCGCGCCCAAGGCGCGATCATGGACAACACGCCGCTGGTGGACACGCTGCACAACGGCGTCTCGCTGCAGGCCATGGAAGACAGCTTGCGTTCACGCGCCAGCAACGCGCTGGCCGTGACCGGCTCGAGCTACAACAGCGGCACCCACTGGA
>JANMMR010000656.1:0-1869 GCA_031373455.1 Rhodoferax sp. | reverse complement strand
CCACAACGCGCTCGACCAGGAAATGTTTTTGCGCATCGCGCCCGAGCTGTATTTGAAGCGCCTGATCGTCGGCGGCTTCGAGCGCGTGTTCGAGATCAACCGCAGCTACCGCAACGAAGGTATCAGCGTGCGGCACAACCCCGAATTCACGATGATGGAGTTCTACGCCGCGTACTGGAACTACCTCGACTTGATGGACTTCACTGAAGCATTGATCCGCGATGCGGCGCAAAAGGCCTGCGGCACTTTGCAGTTGAGCTACGCCGGCAAACCAGTGGATCTGGCGGCGAAATTCGAGCGCCTGACGATCCGCGAAGCCATCATCAAACACACCGAAGCCGCCGCCGCGATGGACGACGGCTCGGGCCTGCCGGGTTACGAGGCAAAGTCCTCCGGCCTTCGCGTGGACGACGCCCAGTGGCTCACCCATGCGCTGCGCAAGCTGGGCATGACAGAAGAGAAACACAAGTTATCCAAACGCAGTCTGGCCAGCCTTCAGGTGTTGTACTTCGAGGAAACGGTGGAGGAAAAGCTCTGGCAGCCAACCTTCATCATGGAGCACCCCACCGAGATCTCGCCGCTGGCCCGCGCCAATGACGAGCGACCGGAAGTCACCGAACGCTTTGAGCTCTACATCACCGGCCGCGAGTTTGGCAACGGCTTTTCAGAGCTGAACGACGCCGAAGACCAGGCCGCCCGCTTCAACGCGCAGGTGGCCGCCAAAGACAGCGGTGACGATGAAGCCATGTTTTACGACCACGACTTCGTGCGCGCGCTGGAGTACGGCATGCCACCCACGGGCGGCTGCGGTGTGGGCATCGACCGACTGATGATGCTGCTGACCGACAGCGCCAGCATCCGCGACGTGATTTTGTTCCCGGCCTTGCGCAAAGAGTTTTAGGCGCGAAGTCTGGTGCCAACACCTCAAACGTGACGAGCAGCGGCACGGCGGCATTCGAATCGCATTGAACCATGACCACCGGGCAAGACTGTGATTTTCTGGTGCTGGGTTCCGGCGCCGGCGGCTTGTCGGCTGCGGTCACGGCGGCGCACCTCGGACTGAAGGTGATCGTTGCCGAGAAAGAGGCGCAATTCGGCGGCACCACCGCGTGGTCGGGCGGCTGGATGTGGATTCCGCGCAACCCGCTGGCCACCGAGGCGGGCATCGAGGAAGACATCAGCGCGCCGCTCACCTATTTGAAGCACGAGTTGGGCGAGCAGTATGACGAATCTCGCGCCCTGGCCTTTTTGATCCACGGCCCGGCGATGGTCGAATTTTTCCGGAGCGAAACGCTGCTGCAGTTTGTCGACGGCAATGGCATTCCGGATTTTCATGGCCGCTCGCCGGCCGCGTCGCTGGGCGGGCGCTCGATCTGTGCCGCGCCCTTTGATGGCCGGGCCCTGGGCGATCAAATGGCCCGATTGAAGCCGCCGCTGTTTGAGACCACGCTTTGGGGAATGGGCATCGCTTCGGGCGCTGATTTGCGGCATTTTTTGAATGCGATGCGCAAGCCGGCGTCGTTTTGGCATGTGGTGAAACGGGTGCTGCGCCACTGGGCCGACTGGCTCATTCACCGGCGCGGCATGCGGCTGGTCAATGGCAACGCGCTGGTGGCCGCACTGGCGGCTTCGGCATTGGCCAAGGGCGTGGAGATCCGCACCGGCAGCCCCGCCAAACAACTGCTCATCGAACACGGAAAGGTGCTGGGCGCCGTTTTGGGCAGTGAATCGGGCAACGTGCAAATTCGTGCACGCTGCGGCGTGGTGCTCGCCTGCGGCGGTTTTCCGCACGACGTGGCGCGCAAGAAAGAATGGTTGCCGCACGCGCCGACGGGGCATGAACATTGGTCGGCCGCCTCGCGCGGCAAC
>JANMMR010000641.1:0-2302 GCA_031373455.1 Rhodoferax sp. | reverse complement strand
GCACAACTGCGCCAGGGCAGCCATCCCCAGCGGCCCTTTTTCAAGGTGCAAATGGGCCGCGTGGTCACGCCCCACGCCGTGCTGGTGGCTCACCGTGCCGCCATGATCGGCAATGACCGTCGAGACCGCGTTTTTGTAGCGCTGCCAGCGTTCGAAATTCGGGGCGAAACCGCCCGGCGCCGTTTTCCAGACAAACTGCGAATAAATGCTGCTGCCCTGTGCGTACACGTGCGAGAGGTGCGTGAAGGCGTGCACCGGCTCGTGGTAGTGGGCGAAGGCATCACGCGCGGCCTGTTCCATGGCGTGCATCAGCGGTTTGACCTGCGGCCAGTCGACCGCCGTCTCCAGCGTGTCCACTGAATACCCGGCGTCCCAGAGGTTGTTGCGCAGGTACGGGCCCCGAAAACGGTTCGCCGCCCATTTTTTGCCGATGGCAGTGCCGATGTACACCGCGCCGTGTTTGTTCAGCACGCGCCGTGCGGACCGCAAGGCGAAGCGGGCGGCAGCGGTGTCGCCCGTCACGCCGAGCATCAACACACATTTGGCGTCGCCACAAGCGCGCCAGGCCAGGTAACGCCCGAGTGCGTTGATCAGGCGCGGGTGGCCGGCCATGGTGAGGTTGGTGCGGGTTTCAATGGCATTGGAGAGGCGCAGCATCGAGAGGCCCGGCCGCGCCTGCACCAGCTCGCGCACGCCGGCCTCAGCGGCATCCCAGCTTGGGAAAAACACCGCATGAAAACTCTCGTGTTGTGGCGCCCGGCTGACGCGGACGACTGCTTCGGTCAACACGCCAAAACGCCCTTCGGAACCCATCACCATCTCGCGCAGGTCAGGCCCGGCGGCGCTGGCCGGTAGGGTCGGGATATCGAGCGTGCCTATGGGTGTTTCCATGCGGCCACCGGCAAACAGCTGCTCGATGCGGCCATAGCGCAGCGACTGCTGGCCACTCGAGCGAGTGACCACCCAACCGCCCACCGTGGAGTATTCGAACGACTGCGGAGAATGCCCCAGCGTATAACCGTGCGCACGCAACTGCGCCTCCACCTGGGGCCCGGGCGTGCCGGCGCCAAAGGTGGCGAGCTGGCTGCGGGTGTCCAGATGCAGCAGGCGGTTCATGCGGGAGAGGTTGATCGAAAGCACCGGCCGCTCGCTCAAAGGCACGTCCAGGTGGCCACACACGCTGGTGCCGCCGGCGAAAGGAATGACGACCCAGTTCTGCGCCCGGGCCAGGTCCAGCAGCGCCCGCACCTCCTCGCTGCTGTGGGGCCAGGCCACCGCATCAGGCACGGGCGGCACATGGCCGCTGCGTTTTTTCAGCCAGTCGGGGTAACTCTCACCCAGAGCCACGGCAAAGCGGCTGGCGGCGTCGGTGGCGATGGTGGGGATGGCGGGAATGGTGGTGCTAGGCCCCATGCCGGCCAACGACGCGTCGATGCGTGAGGCCGGAATGCGCGCGAGGAAATCTTCCAGAGGCGCATCAGCAAACGCGCTGCCCTCACCCAGAATCGCGCGCAGCATCTGCACGGCTTCGGGGTTCAGGCTTGTGGTGGTGGCGTCGTCGCCCCAGCCGTTCCAGCGTCGCACGGTGCCGCCCTCAGATTGAGGTTAGCTTGCAGCAGCGTGTTGCGCCACGACTTTGGCCACTGCAGGCAGGGCCGCCACGCGCTTCATGTGGTCGGCCACCTTAGGCAAACTGGCCACGTCCACACCGTCTCCCGCGAGCCAGGTGGCGAGGGTGAAGAGGTAGAAGTCACTGGTGCTCAAAGACTCGCCGAGCACCCAGGGGCCTTGCAGGTAATCGCGTTCGATGTAGGTGAAACAGTCGGTCATGTTCTGCTTCACCTTGAGTTTGAGGTTTTGCACCACCTGCGCGTCATCACTCCAGCGTTCGCCGCGCACGCGGTGCGCATGGTGCACGTGCACGGTGGAACACAGGTAGCTGTTGAAGGCGTTCATGCGGGCCAGTTCAAAGGCGTCGTCCAGCGGCGCCAGAGCGGCTTGCGGGTGCTGCTGGCAGATGTAAAGCAGGATCGCCGGCGTTTCCGTGAGCACGCCTTTGGGCGTGACCAGCACCGGCACACGGCCTTTCGGGTTGAGCCGCAGGTACTCCGGCGTGCGTTGCTGGCCGCGCGAAAAATCGATGCGCACACCGGCATAGTCAGCGCCCGCGTGTTCCAGCGTGAGGTGCGACGCCATGGCGCAGGAGCCTGGCGACCAGTAGAGGGTGTGGCTGGGCGTGCTCATGGGGGGACCTTTGTCGGTTGAAGTTTGTCAGTTGAAGGATGAAGCCGCGCTCAGGCCA
>JANMMR010000627.1:0-1794 GCA_031373455.1 Rhodoferax sp. | reverse complement strand
GCGATCGGCCTGTTCGAATTTGCCGCGCCGGGACGCGATGGCGCCGCTGAAGGCGCCCTTCTCGTGGCCGAACAATTCGCTTTCCAGCAGGGCTTCCGGCAAACAGGCGGCCAATTACCGCTGCCAGTGACAAATCAAGTTAGCCGTCCAATCAATCTAACAAAAAAACAGCAGGAGTCTCCTTGCACGCAAGAAACACAGCCCTCACGAAGCCCTTTGTCGCGGCCACCCTCGCCCTCAGCGCGCTCGCCGCTAGTGCCCAAACCTGGCCCGACAAACCGGTGCGCGTCGTCATCCCCTTCCCACCCGGCGGCACGCTGGACAAGGTAGGCCGCATGCTGGCGCAAAATCTCTCCACCCAGTTTGGCCAGAACTTCGTGGTGGACAACCGCGCAGGCGGCAATGGCGTGATTGGCGCCGACGCGGTGGCCAAAGCGCCGGCCGATGGCTACACGCTGCTCTTCAACGCCAGCACCTTTGTCACCGCGCCAATGACCATGAAGTCGGTGCCCTACCAGGTACAGACCGACTTCGCGCCCATCAGCCTGGTGGCCAAGGCGCCGCTGTCGGTGGCGGTGACCAACAAGCTGGGCGTGAACAACCTGCAGGGGCTGATTGCCGCTGCCAAGGCCCAGCCAGGCAAGATGAATTTTGCGGTCGGCTCCATTGGCTCTGCCGGCCACCTGTGCACCGTGAAGCTGGAGCAAGCGGCGGGCATTTCACTCACTGTTGTGCCTTACAAAGGCACCGGCCCGGCCATGACCGACCTGGTCGGCGGACAGATCGAAGGCTTCATTGACCCGGTGCTCGGCTCAGTGCAGTTCCACCGCAACAGCCAGTTGAAAGTGACCGCCGTCACCTCGGCCAAACGCCTGCCCAACCTGCCCGATGTGGCCACAGCGATGGAGACCCTGCCCGGTTTCGAATGCGCCAGTTGGTATGGCCTGTGGGCACCGGCCAAAGCGCCCGCCGACATCGTGCAAAAACTCAACGCCGCCGTCACCAAGGCGCTCAGCGGCGACATGCGGGACAAGCTGATCGCAGACGGCATCGTGCCCGAAGGTGGCAGCGTGGCCGAATTTGCAAAGTTCCAGGCCGAAGACATCGCCACATCCGGCAAAATCATTGCCGATAAAAAGATCACTCTGGAATAAATGGCCCCCACGCTTGTCACTGCGTGTACTGCGCTGCCCCCCAAGGGGGCCGCGCCTTGCTCGGGGCGGCCCTTCGCGGCGGCAGGCCTCACTCTCCTTTGATGCCCCACGCCATCGTCACCGGCAGCAGTTCCGGCATCGGCCGCGCCATCGCCAGCCACTTGTTGGCGAGCGGCTGGCGGGTATGGGGCTGGGATGTGGCTGCGCCATCGTTGGCACACGCGGCCTTCACACCGCTTGAGGTCGACCTCACGAACGCAGCTTTGCTGGATGCGCGCCTCGCTGCGATGGGACCGGACGACACGCCCGACGCGCTGGTGCACGCCGCCGGCCTGTTGCGGATTGGCAAACTCGGCAACCTGCCACTGCCGGCAGGTGAAACCATGTGGGCCGTGCACGTGCAGGCGATCACCCGGATCGCCAATGTCTTGTTGCCGCAGATGGCCGAGCGCGGCAGCGGCCGCCTGGTGCTGGTGGGCAGCCGGGTAGCCAGCGGCATGCCCGGGCGCAGCCAGTATGCAGCCACCAAGGCAGCGCTGGTGTCCCTGGCGCGAAGCTGGGCGGCTGAGGTGGTGGCGCAGGGTGTGACCGTCAACGTGGTCTCGCCTGCGGCCACGCAAACCGCCATGCTGGACGACCC
>JANMMR010000618.1:0-11154 GCA_031373455.1 Rhodoferax sp. | reverse complement strand
CAGCAGACCCTGCATGCGCTGATGGAGCTGGTGCAGGCTTCGGGACTGCAGCACCCGTCTGAGATCACCGCCCACCACATTGTGCGAAGGGGCAGCGACCAGAAGGTGCAGTCACTCGCCCAGGCGCTCTTGACGCAAATGCCCGACCGCGCCCTGCTGGAAAGTGACCTGCAGGCCCTGCCGCAGATCTTCCGCCAGACCTGGCCCCAAGCCTCGGCAGACAGCTTCAAGCTGCAAATGCCGCTGCTCGAAGGCACTGCGGCTTAAGAAGCGATACCCAAGCGGCGTGGCCTGGTCCTCCGCCAGCTGAATTTCAGGTCGCGTCGGGCCGGTAATAAGCTTCGACCGAACCCTTGAGTTTGATCAGGAGCGGCTGGCCTTTGCGGTCGAGCGTTTTGCCCGCTGGCACCTTCACCCAGCGCTCGCTGATGCAGTATTCCTCCACGTCCCCACGCTCCTTGCCATTGAAGAGAATGCCGATCCCGTGTTGGAACACGTCAGCGTTGTGGTGCGGGCTGCGCGGGTCGGCGCACAGGCGGTCAGGCAGCGGGGGGCGAGGGTTGGTTTCGGTCATGGGCTTATTTTCGGGCAAGACGGGGAGCGGGTTGTCGGGCAGATGCGATCATAAAATTAACACCGATGTTAACAATATTGTGCATGCCGCCGGATTTTCGCGAGAATTCGATTTTATTGGCAGTTAAGTCAAGTTTTATTTGAATTTACAGCTATAGAAATAGTAGCAAACTCAAAACACCGCTTGAATCGTCTCATCCGGCGTTGCCCGTTTGTTGTCTCAGATTTAGCCCAGCCATTTACAATGGACCTAATCTCAACGGACGAAGGCAACACCATGCGCAACCTTGAACCGGCACTGGCCTTGACCGTGCCTCCGTCCATCTTGGCGGCCTTGCAGATTTCAGCCACCGACCCCGTGCATTGGGAGGTGCGAAACGGGGAAGCCGTGCTCAAATCCGATGCCCACAAGCGCAGCGTCGATGAAGTCGCGGGCATGCTGGCGCCGCAGCTCAAAGGCAAACGCATCCGCTGGGCGGCGGCCAGCGCCAGCGCACGTGAGGGCTGGGGGCGCGTGCGTTGATTGCAATTGACACCAACATCATCCTGCGATTTTTGACGCGCCAGCCAAAGGCGCAGTTTGAGGCGGCGCGGCGTTTGTTCCGCAAAGGCGGCTTGTTCGTCAGCGTGCCGGTGGTGATGGAAGTGTTTTTTACGTTGACAGGCAGCGTGCTTGAATTTTCTGACGATCAAGCCTTGGAGGCACTGGAAGCGGTTTTGCACTTGCCTGGCGTCAGCGTTCAGAACGCCAGTGAGGTGTTTGCGGCGATCAGGACTGCCCGTCAGGGCATGCCGTTTAAAGATGCATGTGTGCTGGCTTTCAGCGCAGAGGCTGATCAACTGTTGACGTTTGACAAGGCGTTTATCAAGCGCGCAGCCAGGTTTCAATTGGTACCGAAAGTCGATTTGCCATAGGGTGGAGTCCGGGAGACAAGCCGGGTTATTTTTTCGCCACTTCCGCAAACTCTCACACCCGTCCTGCCGCACCGGGTAAATCGCTTCGCGCTGATCAACTCCGAGACTTGACATGGAACTGCCCGCTTGGGAATTTGAAGTGCACCGGTCTGGCAATTTGGAAATGGCGTTTGGGGAATTGTTGCAATGCAAGACCTGGACTTAATTTGCTGCAATCACTGCCACAAGGATTTCTTTCCCATATGCCCAACCACGAGCTGCTGGAAGGCGATTTGCAAGCGATGTCGGCAATCTTCCGTCAGCCAAGGTCGTAGGCGCGGGCAGAAAGTTTTTGTCGCTGGCGGAGCCGAAGGGGGTGTCGCCGGGCTGACCTTACTCTAGAAGGACCTTGGTATGTTGCTCGCTGCATTGGCTGGTGCGAATTGCGGGGTTGGTCGGTTTGGGTGTCATCGGGACACAGCTTGCCGTCTATTTGGGACGCAACAACGATAGGCCTGACTGAAATTCGTTCTCAAGTGCCCTTCAACCGGATTACAGTTGGAACCATATCTTTTGAACTAGGACGGGGTTATGAGCGCTTTGTTGTTGTTGGTCGCCTTGGCGGTTGCATGGTACTTGGTGTCAGACCACTTCACTAATTCTCCTGAGCGTCAGGCTCAGGAACGACTGAGGAAAAATTTGGAGGGCCTTTCAGAAGAAGAAAAAATCGAATACGCGGTAACTGCTCGGTGGGGAGCAAAGAACGAGCATTTGGTCTGCGCACATTGTCAAACCAAAGGAAATGTTCGAACGAAATTTGTGACAAGAACGTCAGTGGGTACTTCAAAGTCAGGTGGAATTTTGAAGGTCGATTCAACCCACACCACGAGCAAGCAGATGACTCAACTCAGTTGTGGGACGTGCGAAATAACTTGGGACATTTGAGGCAGGCAAAGCGATCTGCATATATCCCCATTCCGGATCATCCCGAAAATTTGAGAGGGGCTCCAAACTTTGACAAGATGATGCTCTCAGCAAATAAAACCATTCCCTTGAAGTGAGCGAACATGGAACACTTTCTTAGTTTAATTTTTGCGTAGTGGGCGATTGCCACGTTCACTGTGACGTGTCCAAAATCGGTGTCTATAACTTTTTTTGAAGTCCACCCATGGAACCATGCCCTCATTTCAAGCAAAAAATTAACACTAGTCAAAGCAAAGAGAGTCACGTTCACCGAATGGTGAATATATCTGAACGACGGGTCGATACGTGTGACTTGATGCATAACCAACGCCAGACTTTGGGTCAAAGCAAGCTCGCGTGCGGCGGCGATTTGGAACGGTGCATCCTTGGTTATGATGAAAAGTAACATCACATCTCTTGATTTCAAACAACAAACCAAGGTCAAACTAATCGCTGTTCAAACCTGAATTCCCGAGATTTCTCAACATTCTTGAAACTTCAGTGTGAGGATAACGCGAATTGGAAAACGGCTCATCTCGCAGGTGGTCGGAAACAATCGACGCGGTCAGGTTCTCCGGACCCAATGGAGGGCGGTTGTGTTTTGACTGGACTACTTTGATCAGTAGTTTGTGAACTTGCTTCTCAAGTTATAGCATTTCGCACAATCACCCCAAGATCCACCAGCCTTTTTTTCATATAAAGCACAGCCTTGTCCTTGCTCAGCAGCGTGGCCTTGTGCAGCACAGCCAGATCGATGAACTTCTGGTCGTCCGCGTCTTTGCAGATGGCCGGGGCTTTGGCGGCCACGGGCTCCAGGCGCGCGAAGCGGTCAAACTGCGCCAGCACGGCGGCGGCTTCGATCTGGCTGGCCGCCATTTTGGCGGCGATGTGGGGGTAGGCCAGCACACGCGCCAGCTCGTCGCGCATGGGCTGGGTTGAAATCCAATGGCAACTGCCTGCCGTCAATGCCGCCATGAGCGGGCGCGTTTTGACGTCATCAAACACAAACAGGTCCAGGACGATGTTGGTGTCGAGCACCCACAGCGTCAATTGACGCGCTCCCGCGCCGAGCCTTTGATCAAATCGAATTTGAACAGTCGGCATTCGATCGGGCCGTTCCACATGGGGACTTTGCGGCTTTCTTTGAGGCGCATCTTGCCGGGCATTTTCAAGTCGGGCGTGAGCATCCAGGCGGTCCAGCCGCTGAAGTTTTTCTTCCAGTGGCTGGCCAGTTGCGGGAAGAAGTCGACGCCCTCGTCGGTCTGCACCAACTCGCGTGCGCCGAATTGGCCAGCCTGTTCTGCGGCAACTCCCGCAACACCGGCCACGGCGATGCGTTCGCCATACGGCGGATTCAACAGCATCACGCCGGGCTTGTCACCGGGCGGCAGGCGTTGCAAGGCGTCACCACCGCGAAAATCGACACAATCGGCCACACCGGCGCGTTCGGCATTGCGCTGGGCAAAATCCACCATGCGGTGCGCTACGTCGCTGCCGAAAATCAGGCCCTGGCGGCGGACTTCCTTTTGCTTTGCGTTGTGTTTGATCGCCTCCCACACATGCGGCTGGAACGGCAACATTTTTTCAAACGCGAAGTGGCGCAACTGGCCCGCCGCGATATGGCAGGCGATTTGCGCGGCTTCGATGGCGATGGTGCCGCTGCCGCAGCAGGGGTCGTAGAGCGGCAGCAGCTCTGCCCCCTGGTCCAGGCCGTCGGCCCAGCCGCAGGCGGCCAGCATGGCGGCGGCCAGGGTTTCCTTCAGCGGCGCGTCGCCTTTGTCCTCACGCCAGCCGCGCTTGAAGAGTGGCTCGCCCGAGGTGTCGAGGTAGAGCGTGCAGGTGTCGGTGGTGAGGTGGGCATAGATGCGGATGTCGGGCCAGCGGGTGTCCACATCGGGGCGCACGCCGCCAGCTTTGTCGCGGAAGCGGTCACACACCGCGTCTTTTACTTTCAACGCGGCGAAGTTCAGGCTGGTCAGCGGGCTGTGCTGCGCCGTCACTTCCACCTTGATGCTCTGGCGCGGGGTGAACCAGATCTCCCACGCCACTTCGCTGGCGGCGCGGTACAAATCCTGCTCGTGGCGGTATAGGGTGTGCGAGAGTTGCACCAGCACGCGCTGCGCCAGGCGGCTGTGCAGGTTGAGCAGCATCGCGTCGCGCCACGAGGCGTGCACCTGCACACCGCCGCGTTGCTTGACGGCCTCAGCAGGTGACAACCCGGTGATGCGCAGCACCTCAGGCAACAGGTAATCTTCCACGCCGGCAGCGCAGGGCAAAAACAGCGCGAGCTGGTTCATGGGGTCTTTCGTGGAACAGGGCGCAATTTTAGTTTCATGGTGCAATGCACCTGCAGAATTTGCCCGTGGCTGTGCTGTGCCCCGGTTTTGTGCCATACAGTTGCCCGTGAGTTGCACCTTCCAGGAGACGCCATGACCGCCGGATTTCCCATACCCCGCCCCATACCCCGCCGCCACGCTTTGGCCATGATCGCCGCCTCGGCGTTGCCGCTGGCGGGCCAGGCCCAGGTGGGCAACTGGCCCAGCCGCCCGGTGAAGATCGTCTTCCCGACCGGCCCCGGCGGCGCCAACGACGCCATCATGCGGGTGATTGGCGTGAAGCTGCAGGAGATCTGGAAGCAGTCGGTGATCATTGATTTCAAAGCCGGCGCCGGCATCATTGTGGGCACGGACTTCATCGCCAAGTCAGCGCCTGACGGCTACACACTGGGCATCGCTTTTGGCGCCTTGATGAGCACGCACATCCTGCAAGGCGCCAAGCTGCCCTACGACACCCTCAAAGACGTGACGGGCGTCACCGAAATCGGCAACACACCGTTCGGGCTCTACGCGCACCCGTCGTTCCCGCCCAATACCGTGGCCGAGATCATCGCCTGGGCCAAGGCCAACCCGGGCAAGCTGGACTTCACGGCCACGCCGACCACCGGCGCCTCGCACCTGAGCGGCGAACTCTTCAACACCATGGCCGGCATCAAGATGACGCATATCGCTTACCGCGGCACCGGGCCCTCGCAGGTGGACGTGCTCAGCGGCCGCGTGCCGCTGTGGTTCTCGTCGATCGGCGAAGAGCTCAAAGGCATCGTGGCCAACAAGCAGCTCAAGGCGATTGCCACCACCGGCGCGGCGCGCAGCCCCAATTTCCCCAACACCCCCACCATTGCCGAAACCCTGCCGGGCTTCAACGTGGTGGGCATCTTGGGCATCATCGCGCCCTCGGGCGTCCCCCGCGACGTGCGCGCCAAGATCAGCGCGGATTTCGCCCAGGCCATCAACTCGCCCGAAGTGCGTGACCGCATGTTGCAGCTGGGCATGAGCCCGGTTGCCTCCACACCTGAGCAGTTCAACGCCCGCATTGCCAGTGAAATCGAACGCTGGAGCAAAGTCATCAAAGACGCCGGCATCACCGCTGATTGATCGCGGCACGTCACACCGGCGCTCCCCGCATGGCACCCCTACGCGTCGTCGCGCTGACGAGCCTGGCCATGGTCGCCTTTGCGGGCAACTCGCTGTTGTGCCGGCTCGCGCTCAAACAGACCGGCATTGACGCAGCCAGCTTCACCGGCATCCGCCTGGCATCGGGCGCCCTGGTGTTGTGGCTGTTGGTGACGCTGCGCCAGCGAGCCCAAGCCGGGGCTTTGCCGGGCCGGGGCAATTGGCTGTCGGCATGCGCCCTGTTTGTCTATGCCCTGGCTTTTTCCCTGGCGTATGTCAGCCTGAGCGCCGCCACCGGTGCGCTGCTGTTGTTTGGCGCGGTGCAGGCCACGATGATCGCGCGCGGGCTCTGGTCGGGCGAGCGCCTGCATGCGCTTCAGTGGGCCGGATTTTTGCTGGCGCTGGGCGGTTTGGTTGGGCTGTTGCTGCCGGGGCTTACTGCGCCACCCCTGGCCAGCGCCGCCTGGATGTTGGCAGCCGGTGTCGCCTGGGGCGTGTATTCCCTGCGCGGAAAAGGCGCAGGCGACCCCACCCAAGTGACGGCTGGCAATTTCATGCGCACCGTGCCGATGGCGGCGGCGGCGAGCGCCTTGATACTGCTCGGCGCTTCTCATGGCAGTGACGCCAATCAGGGTTCGAGCTGGGTCAAGCCAACGGTGGACGTGGCGGGTTTTGCCTACGCGCTTGCCTCGGGCGCCATCACCTCGGGGCTGGGCTACGCGATTTGGTACACCGCGCTGCCAGCTCTCAAGGCGACCACGGCAGCCACCGTGCAACTCAGTGTGCCTGCGATTGCGGCGTTTGGCGGCGTGCTGTTGCTGGACGAATCGTTGAGCCCGCGCCTGGGGTTGGCGTCGCTGGCGATTTTGGGTGGGATCGCGCTGGTGATTCTGGACGGTCGCCGCAGCCGCTGACGGCTCACCCAACGCCATTTGTGATTCAATTTGCCGATCAGGCGTCAATTCGCACTTCAGGAGGTTCCATGGGCAGTTCCGAACAAACGATGTTTTTCGCCGGCAAATCAAGGGATGGCTCGGCTTATGGCCGTCCACAACACACGTCCGACGACGATCTGGTGCGCGTGGGGCCGGGCACGCTCTGCGGCGAATACATGCGCCGCTATTGGCAGCCGTTTTCCCAATCTGCCAACCTTACCCCAACGCCTAAAAACCTGCGCATCCTGGGCGAAGACCTGGTGATGTTCCGCGATGGGCAAGGGCGGCCAGGTGTGTTGACGCCGCGTTGCATCCACCGCGGCACCTCGCTGTATTACGGCAAGGTCGATGAGAACGGCATCCGCTGTTGTTACCACGGCTGGCAGTTTGATGTAGAGGGGCATTGCCTGGACCAGCCGTGTGAACCCAAGGGCCGCACTTTCAAAGACCGCGTGCGCCAGCCCTGGTACCCCGTGGAGGAACGGTACGGCCTGGCCTTCATCTACATGGGGCCGCTGGACAAAAAACCGCTGCTGCCCAAGTGGGACATCCTGGAAGCCTGTGGACCGGACCAGGTGGTGATGCCGCTAGGGCCCTCGGGCATTGGTGTGGGTGGCGACGAAACCGTGGCCAGTGTGCCCTGGAGCTGGCTGCAGGACTACGAGAACACCATGGACCCGTTTCACGTGCCGATCCTGCATGCGAGTTTCACCGAGGTGCACTTTCACCCCGAGATGGCCATCATGCCGGACGTGAGCTACGCGATGACCGACATCGGCATGCATTACAGCGCCCACCGCAAACTCGAAGACGGCCGCGACATTGACCGCGTTTCGCCGTGTATGTTGCCCAATGTGCGCAGCGTGCCCGACGTGCAACTGGCCGCAGGCCAGGCCACCCGCATCGGCTGGGTGGTGCCGATGGACGATGCCAACCACCTGCTGTTTCACGCCTATGTGGCGCCCAAGGCCAACCCCGGTTGGCCGCGCGGGCGTCAGCGGGCTTGGGGCGACATGACCGGCGAAGAACGCCAGCGCCTGCCTGGCGACTGGGAAGCGCAGCTCGGCCAGGGCGCCATCACCCTGCACAGCGAGGAACACCTGGGCGCCAGCGACAAAGGCATCATCCAGCTGCGTAAATTGTTGAAGAGCCAAATGCGTGTTGTGCAACAAGGCGGCGACCCGATGGGCCTTGTGTACGACCCCGCGAAGGTGGTTTTGAAAGCCGGCAGCGGCAATTTTTACCGCTGAGGCGGCTTCCATTTAGCGTTGACAATCTGCGAACTTTCACTTTTTACGGGCCAAACACCGGCCCCACGCCCGATTCATGACGTATTTCGCCCTCATCGGCCTTGGAAAAATGGGCGGCAACATGGCCCGGCGCCTGGCGCAAAAAGGCTTGCCGCTGGCGGTTTTTGACCAAGACGCCCGGCTCAGCCAATCGCTCGCCAAGGAGCTTGGCGCACCCGGCGCAGCCACCGTGGGCGAACTGGTGGCAGGCCTGCAAACGCCGCGCATCGTCTGGCTGATGTTGCCCAGCGGCCAGGTCACCGAAGACATGTTGCACCAGGTCAAGGCGCATTTGCAGCCGGGCGATTTGCTGGTGGACGGGGCCAACAGCCAGTACAAGGACGCCATTCGCCGCGCTGCCCTGCTGCAAGCCCAAGGCATCGAATTTGCCGACGTGGGTGTTTCGGGCGGCATTCACGGCTTGGCCAACGGCTATTGCCTGATGGCCGGCGCTAGTGATGCCGCGATGGCGCAACTCGCCCCCTGGCTGATTGCGCTTTCCAGCGCCACGCCGGCGGCGCCGCAGCAGGGCTGGTTGCACGCGGGGCCCGTGGGCGCGGGCCACTACGTCAAGATGGTGCACAACGGCATCGAATACGGCCTGATGCAGGCCTTCGCCGAAGGATTCGCCATGCTGGAGGCGAAAAAAGAGTTTGATCTGGATTTGGCGGCGGTGGGCGAGCTCTGGCGCCACGGCAGCGTGGTGCGCTCCTGGCTGCTGGATTTGACGGTGAACGCGCTCAAGGAAGACGCCACCCTGGCCGGCATCAAGCCGCATGTGGCTGACTCCGGCGAAGGCCGCTGGACAGCGCAGGAGGCGGTGGATTTGGGCATTCCCACCCCGGTGATGAGCCTGGCGCTCATGATGCGCTTCGCCTCACAAGGCCAGGATGAGTTTGGCGCCAAGCTGCTGGCCAAAATGCGCCAGGGTTTTGGCGGGCACGCGGTTCAAACCCCGTCTTGAATGCGTTGTAAATTTATTTAACTATAAATATTGATTATATTACAATCAATTTTTAACTAAATTAAATAGCAATAAATTCAATTATTTTGTGACTTAATATTGAAAATATACCCAAGCAATTTTTAGAAGAAACTTATTGCAAGGCTTTGCGCAAATTGGTCGGTGCGATTTTCAGCGCTTCCCGGTATTTGGCCACGGTTCGCCGGGCGCATTCAATGCCCTGCTCCTTGAGCATCAGCGAGAGCTGGCTGTCGCTGAGTGGTTTTTTGCGTGACTCGGCTTCAACAAACTGGGCGATCAGCGCGCGCACCGCCGTGCTGGAAGCATTGCCACCGGCTTCGGTGACCAGGCTGGAGCCAAAGAAATACTTCAACTCAAAGGTGCCATAGGGCGTGGCCATGAATTTCGCGGTGGTGACCCGGCTGATGGTTGATTCATGCAGGCCCAGCTCGTCGGCGATCTCGCGCAGCACCAGCGGGCGCATCGCCAGCGCGCCATGCAGGAAGAAGTTTTTCTGCCGCTCCACGATGGCGTTGCTCACGCGCAGGATGGTGTCAAACCGCTGCTGCACGTTCTTGATGAACCAGCGCGCCTCCTGCAGGCGCTGCTGCAAGGCGGCGTAACTGGCGGCGTCCTTGCCACCCCGGTGTTGCCGCAGCGCGTTGGCGTAAATGTCGTGCACGCGCAGGCGCGGCATCACCTCCTGGTTCAACTGCACCCGAAACCGCACCTGCGAGCCGTTGCCGATGCGGCTCACCAGCACGTCGGGCACCACCACATTGCGCTCCACATCGATAAAACTGCGCCCGGGTTTGGGCTCGAGCCGGCCGATCAGGGCGATGGCTTCGCGCACCTGGGCGTCGGTGGCTTCGCAGAACTGCATCAGTTTCTTGATGTCGCGCCGTGCCAGCAGGTCGATGGGCTGGGTGCAAATGCGCAAAGCCACTTCCATCACCGGCACCTGCGGGTGTTCCGGGCCGGTTTCGGCGTCTGTGGCGGCCCGGCGCAACAGGGCGTCGAGTTGCAGGCGCAGGCACTCGGGCAGGTTGCGGGCGCCCACACCAGCGGGCTCGAGGTTCTGCAGGTGCGACAAGGCCACGGTGAACTGGTGCACCAGCTCCTCGAGCTGCTCCTCGTCTTCAGCGCCGGCAAGCCCGATGGCCAGGTCGGTCAGGTTCTCTTCGAGGTAACCGTCGTCGTTGAGCGATTCGATCAGGTAACGCAGCGCGGCCCGGCCTTCTTCCGACAGCCGCAAAGCGAGCGCCTGGCGGTGCAGGAAGGTTTGCAGCGACTCCTGCTGGCGCGCCAGTTCGGTGGCATCGGCCTCGTCTTCGCCGTTGGAACCGCCGAGGTTGTTGCCCACGGCGCCCGCATCGCCGCCATACTCCTTGTCGTCGGGCGACATGTCCAGCGTGCCGTCACCCTCCCAGTTGTCGGCCGTCTCCGCCGTCAAGGGTGTGGCTTCGTCACTGGTTTCAGCGGCGGGGGCCGAGTCGCCGGTGTAGTCGGCGGCCGTATGGGTGGCAAATTCGACCTCGCGCACGTCCTGGGCGACCGGTGCATCGGCCTTGTCCAGGCCATATTCTTCACGCGGTGCCTCCTCCAACGTGCGTTCGAGAAACGGGTTTTCATCGAGCATCTGCTCGACTTCCTGACCCAGCTCGAGCGTCGAGAGCTGCACTAGGCGGATCGACTGCTGCAACTGCGGCGTGAGCGCCAGGTGCTGCGAAACGCGGAGGGAAAGACCTTGTTTCATTCCAGCTTACATTCTGAAATGTTCGCCGAGATACACGCGGCGCACGTCGGGGTTGTCTACGATCTCGGCGGGTGTGCCCTGAGCCAGCACATGGCCCTCATTGATGATGTAGGCGTGGTCACAAATGCCGAGGGTCTCGCGCACGTTGTGGTCGGTGATCAAGACACCGATGCCTCGGTTTTTCAGGAACGCGATGATGCGCTGGATTTCGATCACGGCGATCGGGTCGATGCCGGCAAAAGGCTCGTCAAGAAGGATAAAGCGCGGTTGTGTCGCCAGGGCGCGGGCAATCTCGACGCGCCGGCGTTCACCGCCGGAGAGCGCCAGTGCG
>JANMMR010000607.1:0-11980 GCA_031373455.1 Rhodoferax sp. | reverse complement strand
GCCATCCGCGCGCTGGCGATGGACGCCGTGCAACAGGCCAACTCCGGCCACCCAGGCGCGCCGATGGGCATGGCCGACATGGCTGTGGCCCTGTGGGGGGACCACCTCCAGCACAACCCGGCCAACCCAGGCTGGCAAAACCGTGACCGCTTCGTGCTCTCCAACGGCCACGGCTCCATGCTGATCTACGCCGTGTTGCACCTCACGGGCTACAAACTGCCGATCAACGAGTTGAAGAATTTCCGCCAGTTGCACAGCAAAACCGCTGGCCATCCTGAAACGGGCGTTACGCCTGGGGTGGAGACCACCACCGGCCCGCTCGGGCAAGGCTTGACCAACGCCGTCGGCATGGCGCTGGCTGAAAAGCTGCTGGCCACGGAATTCAACCGCGCAGGCCATGCGGTGGTGGACCACCACACCTACGTGTTCCTGGGTGACGGCTGCCTGATGGAGGGCATCAGCCATGAAGCGGCGGCACTTGCGGGCGCGTGGAAACTGAACAAACTCGTGGCGCTGTACGACGACAACGGCATCAGCATCGACGGCCAGGTGGCGCCCTGGTTCATTGACAACACGGCACAGCGTTTTGCGGCTTATGGCTGGAATGTGATTGGCGCGGTCAATGGCAATGACGCCGCAGCGGTGTCCAAAGCCATCGCCGACGCCAAAAACAGCAGCGAACGCCCGACCCTCATCGTCTGCAAAACTGCCATCGGATTCGGCTCGCCCAATCGAGCCAACACCGCCAAGGCCCACGGCGAACCGCTGGGTGCGGAAGAAATCAAACTCACGCGCGAAGCCTTGGGCTGGAACCATGCGCCGTTTGAGATACCAGCCGACATTTACGCCGCCTGGGATGCCAAAACCATAGGCGCAGCGGCCGAAAAAGCCTGGAACGACCAGTTCGCCGCTTACGCCAAGGCCTACCCTGATCTGGCCCGGGAACTGGTGCGCCGAATGAAGGGCGAGTTGCCCAAAACCTTCGCCCAAACGGCGGTTGACACCGTGATCGCCGCCGACGAGAAGAAAGAAACCGTCGCCTCGCGCAAGGCCTCCCAGCTGGCGCTGGAATCGTTCACCGCAGCCCTGCCCGAGATGCTTGGCGGCTCGGCCGATTTGACCGGCTCGAACCTCACCAACACCAAATCCACACCCGCGTTGCGCTTCAACCTCGCAGGCGACGTGGTGAAAACGCCCGAAGGGCTGGGTGGCCGCCACATCAACTACGGCGTGCGCGAATTCGGCATGGCCGCCATCATGAACGGCGTGGCGCTGCACGGCGGCTTCATTCCCTACGGCGGCACATTCCTGACCTTCAGCGACTACAGCCGCAACGCCATCCGCATGGCGGCGCTGATGAAGCTGCGGGTGATCCATGTGTTCACCCACGACAGCATTGGTTTGGGCGAAGACGGGCCGACGCACCAGTCTGTCGAACACGCTGCCAGCCTGCGGCTGATTCCGAACCTGGACGTCTGGCGCCCCGCAGACACGGCCGAAACCGCAGTGGCCTGGGCGGTGGCGCTGCAAAACAAGTCAAAACCGACGGCGCTGCTGCTCTCGCGCCAGAACATTGCGTACTCGGCCAAGGGCAAAGCAGAAGGCGCCGCCGGCGAAGCCGATGCGTTTGGCCTGGACGCCATCAGCAAAGGCGCGTACGTGCTGGCTGAGCCGTCTTATGGGGGCCTGAAGAAAAAGGCCCAGGCAGTCATCATCGCCACCGGCTCCGAAGTGCCCTTGGCCATTGCTGCTCAAGCACAACTGGCCGCCAGAAAGATAGCGGTTCGGGTGGTCTCCATGCCCAGCACCACGACCTTCGACCAACAATCCGTGGCTTACCAATCTGCCGTTTTGCCAGAGGGCCTGCCGCGCGTCGCAGTGGAAATGGGTGCCACCGGTGGCTGGTGGAAATACGGCTGTGCCGCCGTGGTTGGCATCGACACCTACGGCGAGTCGGCTCCCGCGCCGGTGCTGTTCAAACACTTTGGCTTCACGGCGGAGAACGTCGCGGCCACCGTCGAAAAGGTTTTGGCTCGCAAATCACGCTGAATCAGCGTGCCCTGAGCCGGTCTGTTTTTTTATCTCTGGAGTCTCTCAATGGCAATCAAACTCGGTATCAACGGCTTTGGCCGCATCGGTCGCAACGTGCTGCGCGCAGCGGTGCAAAATTTCCCCGACATCGAAATCGTCGGCATCAATGACCTGCTGGAGCCGGAATACCTGGCCTACATGCTGCAGTACGACTCGGTGCACGGCCGCTTCAAAGGCAATATTGCGGTGGAAGGCAACACCCTCATCGTCAACGGCAAACGCATTCGACTCACGCAAGAGCGCGACCCTGCTGCGCTCAAGTGGAATGAGATTGGCGCCGACACCGTACTTGAAGCGACCGGCCTGTTTCTGGACAAAGCCTCAGGTGAAAAACACCTGGCTGCCGGCGCCAAAAAAGTCATTTTCTCGGCACCGTCCAAAGACGACACGCCAATGTTTGTCTTTGGCGTGAACGACAAAACCTACAAGGGCGAGGCGATCATCTCCAACGCCAGTTGCACCACCAACTGCCTGGCACCGATTGCCAAGGTGCTCAACGACAAATGGGGCATCAAGCGCGGCCTGATGACGACGGTGCATGCGGCCACGGCCACACAGAAAACCGTGGACGGCCCGAGCAACAAAGACTGGCGCGGCGGCCGCGGCATTCTGGAAAACATCATCCCTTCCAGCACGGGCGCGGCCAAGGCGGTGGGTGTTGTCATCCCCGAGCTGAACAAAAAACTCACCGGCATGTCGTTCCGCGTGCCCACCAGCGACGTATCGGTGGTGGACCTGACCTGCGAGTTGAACACGGAAGCCACTTTGAAGGAAATCTGCGCCGAGATGAAAGCGCAGAGCCAGGGCGCCTTGAAGGGCGTGTTGGGTTACACCGAAGACAAGGTGGTGGCGACCGATTTCCGCGGCGAGGTGTGCACCAGCGTGTTTGACGCTGACGCCAGCATCGCACTGGACGGCACCTTCATCAAAGTCGTGGCCTGGTACGACAACGAATGGGGCTATAGCAACAAGTGCCTGGAGATGGTTCGCGTAGTGGCGAAATAAGCGGAAAAGGCGTTCCCGAAAACCGCAAATCTGAGCGTTCGGGTGGGCTTTACGCGCTTGCCATGCGCAGGCGCCGAGCCGCATCTTCCGCCCGCGCGTCGTCAATCTCGCGCATCAGACTGCCCACGTCCACATCGGCCTGGGTGCGTTGGTAGCGGCCTGTCAGCACCGTTTCATGGCTGAGCAAACCGGCCTGGTACAGGCTCCAGATTTCGGGGCCGAAGTCGGTCGCCTGCAACTCGGGCGCAAACTGGCCGAAGAAGTCGCGCAGGTTGGCCACGTCGCGCAGCAACATGCGTTGGGCATGGTTGTTGCCCGCCGCGTCAACTGCTTGCGGCAGGTCGATGATCACGGGCATGTCAGTTCCACCCATGCCATCGGCCCCGCCGGAGTGACCCAGCAGGATGTTGAACTCACTCAAGTCGCCATGCACCACACCCGCGCACAACATGCGAACCACCTCGCCGACCAGAGTGGCGTGATGGGCCCGTGCTTCAACCGGTGTGAACGTCACGTCGTTCAGGCGCGGGGCCGCGTCGCCAAACGCGTCTGTCACCAGTTCCATCAGCAACACACCGTCGTGAAAGTTGTAGGGCTGCGGCACCCGCACGCCGGCAGCGGCCAGCCGATAAAGTGCATCCACCTCGGCGCTTTGCCAGGCGGCTTCCTGCTCTTGCCGGCCAAAATTGCTGCCTTTGGCCATGGCGCGCGCCGAGCGTGAGTTTTTCACCTTGCGGTTTTCGGTGTAATCCACCGCCTGCCGAAAACTGCGTTGCGTGGCCTCTTTGTAGATCTTGGCGCAGCGGGTTTGATCACCACAGCGCACGACAAACACCATCGCCTCCTTGCCACTCATCAGCTGGCGAACCACAGAGTCAATCAGCCCTTCTTCGACGAGTGACTGCAGCCGGGGAGGCGCCTTCATGGAGACGACTGTGTTGGCGACTTGGACGGCGACAGCACCGACCACCCCGCGTGCCGGTTGACCTTGTTGTTCTCATACTCCCACACCGTGCCGCAGCGTTCACAGCGGTATTTGGTGATGGTGACCTGGCCGTGTTTGTGCGCTACGGTGCGGTGGGTGCCTTGCATCAACTCCGGGTGGCCACGGGCGCGCCGCCAGTTTTGCTGAACACCGGCGCAGGAATCGCACATTGCCGTGGTCGTGGCGTCTTTGGGTGGGTTCGAATCAGGGTTCATGGTGCGGATCTCAATGAGGGCTGATTGTCGTTCGCCGCCAATGCCCTGCAGTTGCCCTCCCTTTGCGCTCTGAAAGGCACTTCAAATTGTCCAGTTATTGGCGCGGCGGTAAGCTTGCGGCTCAACCCTGAGGCATTCCTATGACCACTGAAACACTGGCCGCCCGGCGCATCGTGCAACGCACCCGAGGCAGCACCCATGGCCCCATTACCCGGCTGATGAGTCCGTCTGACCTGGGGCAGCAACTCAAACCCTTTATTTTTCTGGACCTGTTTTCCGTGGCCGAAGGTGGGCAAGCTCCGCGATTTGGCATGCACCCGCATTCGGGTATTGCCACGCTCACCTACCTGGTGCATGGCGAGACCGCCTATGAAGACGCTACCGGCGAACACGGCGAGCGCGGCGTCTTGCCCCAAGGCGGTGTCGAGTGGATGATGGCCGGTGGCGGCGTCTGGCACAAAGGCGCCCCGGTTGACAACCAACGCGTGCTGGGCTTTCAGCTCTGGGTGGCGATGCCACCCGAACTCGAACTGGCCCCCGCCTACAGCCGTTACCTGGGGCCGGCCCAGGTGCCGCAGGCCGGGCCTGCGCGCGTGCTGCTGGGGCACTATGGTGACGGGGCGAGTGCACTTTCGAGCCCGATTCCCGCGCCATCACCCATCACCTACCTGGCGGTGCACCTCAAGGCCGGGGACTCCTGGCGCTTTGAGCCACCGGCCGGCCACAAAGTCGCCTGGGCCGCAGTGGCCGAAGGGCATCTGTCAGACCCGTCAAGCATTGCGGCAGGCGATATGGTGGTGTTTGAAGAATCCAGCGAGCCCGTCGATTTCACGGCGACCACCGACGCGGTGTTTGTGCTGGGCTCTGGCACCCGCCACCCTTACGACATGCACATGGGCTACTACTCGGTGCACACCAACGCACACGCTTTGCGGCGGGGTGAGGCGGGAATCAATGAATTGGGAGTGCGGTTGCGGGCGGAAGGGCGCCTTTGACTTTTGGCTCAACAAAAGCTGCGCAGCAGCTGATGCTCTGCGTCGTCCAGATCCACCGGCCAGCTTTGCTTGCCGTTCAGGTAGTGGCGGGTGAACACGGCCAAATACGCCGCCAGCGCCTCGGCCGCACGCGGCTCGCCAGCCAGGGCCAGGCACATCGCTGCCACCTCCGAGGTGCACAGGTGGTCGTCGTGTTTGGAGCGGCGCAGGCAGTAGGTGGAGAGCTGTTCGGGCTGCAAACTGAGTACCGGCAAATGGTCCAGGTAAGGGCTTTTGCGGAACATCTTGCCGGCCTCGGGCCAGGTGCCGTCCAGCAGCACAAACAGTGGTCTCTTGCCGACTTTGCCCGAACCGGGCGGATTGGTTTGCGTGACCTCATGATCGTCGACAAGCGGTAGCCCCAGCACCACCCGCTCAGGCGCCACAAACTCCCCCGGAAACACCAGGTAAGGCTGCCACTGCGGGTCTGCCAGCATGGCCAGCAGCGCCGGGTCAACGGCGGTGCGGGACCAGCCAAAGGCTGCGGTGTCTGCCACCACGTCGGCAATCAGCCAGCCGGTGTTGCTGGGCTTGAGCGGCTCCAGGTCGCCCATGATCAAACACATGCCCGCGCGCGTGGGCACATCCGGGCGAAGGGCGCACAAACAGTGGCTCTCCGGCACCCGGCACCCGCTGCAGCGCAGCACCCGCGAACCACGAGCCATAAAAGGCTTGGTCAGCAATGCGAAACGCGCCGCACGCAGGCGCGCCACGGCATGGGTCATTGGAGTGCCCTTATTTGGCGGGCCGGTGCAACGCGCAGAGCTTGTTGCCGTCGGGGTCGCGCAAATACGCCAGGTAGAGCTTGCCCACGGAGCCGTCGCGCCAGCCCGGAGGGTCTTCGCAGGAGGTGCCGCCGTTGGCCACGCCAGCTGCATGGAATGCGTCACCCTGCTCGGGGGACTGAACGGTAAACCCGATGGTGCTGCCATTGCCGCGTGTCGCGGGTTGGCCATCAATCGGCGTGGTGATCGCGAACGTGCCCATAGGGCCGCGGTAGAAGTACCGCTTCTTGTTGGCAACCCCCGGGGCGATCCCCAGCGTGCCGAGCAGCGCGTCGTAAAACTTCTTTGAAGCCTCCAGATCATTCACACCAAGCATCACATGACTGAACATAACTTTCTCCGTGGGGGCCCGCAAAACAGAAGGTTGCCAGATGGTTTTGGGGCGGGTTTATCTGTAACAAGGCCAATACCTTTGTGTTGAAGGTTTGCCGTAGCTTTACCTGGCAAGGTCTTCAATTTGACCATGACTCGCGTTGTACAGGGGCTGGAAGCACCATTGCCCAACACCAGGAGCACCCCCATGAAATATACAAACTCAACCCTGACCCGCGTTGCCGCTGTCTGCACCGCAGCGGCCTTGAGCGGCTGCGTCGTGGCACCCATAGGGTACGACCCCGCTTATGGCGCCACCGGCTACGCCGCGCCCGCTGGTGTGGTCTACGTAGCGCCCACTTACGCGGTGCCTGGGCCAGGTTACGCGTGGAACCACCACGGCCGCCATGGCTGGGGCTGGCGCCACCCGCATAACGGCTGGCACCGTGGTTGGCGATAATCTTTGCCCGGTTGTGCTGCGGGGGATTCAGCGCATGAGTTGCTGAACTGATTTTTGATTCCGGTCATTGCAAGGGAATCGGAAACTGCAATTTCCTCGGACAGCGGCAAACCTATCACCGCTGGAGGATTCCTTCATGACTGCAAAACTTGAACACGCACCGGAGTTGGAAGTCTCCGAATGGATCAACGCGATCGGGCCGATCTCGCTGGCAGCCTTGCGCGGGCGCGTGGTGGTGGTGCATGCGTTTCAGATGTTGTGCCCCGGCTGCGTGGCGCACGGGACGCCGCAGGCCGTCAAAATCCACCAGGCGTTTGACCGCGAAGACGTGGTGGTGCTGGGCCTGCACACGGTGTTTGAGCACCACAGCGTGATGGGTCCCGAGGCGCTGAAAGTTTTTATGCACGAATACCGCATTCCGTTCCCGGTGGGAGTGGACCGCGCTGTGGCGGGAAGCCCGATTCCGGCGACGATGCAGCGTTATGGCTTGCGCGGAACACCCAGTTTGATGGTGATTGGTCGCAATGGCACGCTGCGCCTGAACCACTTTGGCAGTTTGGACGATCTGCCGTTGGGTGCGCTGCTGGGGCGGCTGGCTTCAGAGCCGACGTGATGAGCGCAACGGATCCAGCAAAGGCCGCAGGCCGTTGTGGTCCATCTCCTGCATCAGTGCCAGCAAGCGGCCGATTTCACCGTTTGGGAAACCTTCGCGGGCGAACCAGTTCAGGTAGTTGCCGGGCAGGTCGGCCAGCAGGCAACCTTTGTGTTTGCCAAAGGGCATCTCCAGCAGAACCAGTTTTTCCAGATCTTCAACTTGCATGGTGTTGGGCGGTCAACGGCCTTCGCCTTCAACGGGTGGTGTGTTCAACCACCGACCCGCTTTACCTGGTAGCCCTGCTTTTGCAGCGCTGCGATGACGGTGTCGCGGTGCTCGCCCTGCACTTCGATCACGCCGTCTTTCACGGTGCCGCCCGAACCGCATTGGGCTTTTAGCTGTTTGCCCAATTGGGTGAGGGCGATGGTGTTGAGCGGCACCCCTTTGACGACGGTTACGCCTTTGCCTTTGCGGCCTTTGGTCTCCAGCGACACACGCACGATGCCGCCGCTGGCAGGGCCCGCCGCTGCGCTGGATTTGCAGGTGCATTGGTCAATGGGTTGGCGGCAATCAGGGCAAATGCGACCTGAATACGTGGAGTAGACCAGTCGGCTGCCAGTGGCGGGCGTTCGCATGGGGAGACTAGCGTCAGGCCGAAGGTGCAGTGGTGTCCGGATTCGCAGGCTTTGCGCCACCGCGCGACTGGCCCTGGACTTTTGCCGCGCGCAATTGTTCGCGCCCCATGAAGAGGTAAAGGCCTTCAACTTTTTCGCGCGCCCAAGGCGTTTTGCGCAGGAACTTGAGGCTCGAGGCCACACTCGGGTCCTGCAAAAAACAACGCACCGGAATGCGTGCACCCAGCTCGGCCCAGCCATAGTGCGCCTCCAGCGCGGTGACGATGGCTTCCAGAGTCAGCCCGTGCAAAGGGTTGTGAGGTTGGTTGCGCGGCTTTGGGGATTCCGGCGCGGAGTTGGCTTCTTGCATCCCTGTATTTTGACCAAACACGGGCAGGCGTCGCAAATTGTCTCAATTTGATTCACGTGGCCGTTTTGCGGGCAGCCCCGGGTGTCAAAATCTGCGCTTGCGTCGTAGGAGCGGAGCATGATGAAACTCTGGGTGATGGCATTGCTGGTGGCGGGCTCGGTGCAGGTGCAGGCGTCGCAAGATGCGTGGACCAGCGACCTGTCGCCCATTGCCGCGAAAGACTGGAGCCGTGAACGCGCGGCACACCTGCTCGAGCGGGCTGGGTTTGGCGGTACGCCAGAAGAAATTGCCCGCCTGGCTGCGCTCTCGCCTCAAGCGGCTGTGAAGGAGCTGGTTGACTTTGCGGCGTCGGGCGGCGCCGGCCTGGACCGCAGCCAGAAGCCCTTGTCGGCGTTTGACGAGTCCCCCATTCACGACGCCGGACTCGAGCCCTTCCCCGCCAGCCGCCCGGCCGTGACCAACCAGGCCAAGGAGACCGGTGAAGCCCTGGGCGTGAAGGTCAAACCCGGCGGCAACCGGCGCATGCAACCCGTGGTGGACCGCTTTTTTTACTGGCTGCGTGCCAGCCGCCTGGAGACCGACCGCTTGGCCTATTGGTGGGCTAACCGCATGGTCGCCACGGCCGCGCCTTTGCAGGAAAAAATGGCGCTGTTTTGGCACGGGCACTTTGCCACCAACGAAGAAAAAGTGCGCGACGTGCGCAAGATGAAGCACCAGTTGGCGCTGTTCCAGGCCCAGGGCCTGGGCAATTTCCGTGACTTGCTTGTCGGTGTGGCGCAAGACCCGGCGATGCTGGCCTTTCTCGACGCCGGTGTGAACGTGAAAGGTGCACCCAACGAGAATTTCGCCCGCGAGATCATGGAGCTCTTCACCATGGGTGTTGGCAACTATGGCGAGCAGGACATCCGCGAGGCGGCGCGGGCCTTTACCGGCTGGAACTTCAAGGATTTGCAGTTCACCAAAATCGCCGCCAAACACGATGACGGCGCGAAAACATTTTTGGGCAAAAACGGCCGCTTTGACGGCGAGCAGGTGATCGACATCATCCTGGCGCAACGCGTTACCGCCGAGTTCGTGGCGGCCAAGTTGTACCGCCACTTCGTCCGCGACGAGTTGAGCGACGCCCTGCGCAGCCAGTTGGGAGACGTATTGCGGCGCAACAACTACGAGCTCAAGCCCTTGCTCAGCGCCATGTTCCTCTCCCGGGATTTTTACAGCGCGCCGTCGATGGCCACACACATCAAGGGCCCGGTGGAACTGGCGGTGTCAACCTACCGGAAACTGGGGCTCAAGGAAGTGCCCGGCGTGCCCGATTTCAACGACGCCACCGGTGCCCTCGGCCAGCGCCTATTTCACCCACCCACCGTGGCGGGCTGGGCGCAGGGCCGCAGCTGGATCACGCCCGGGTTGTTGCTGGAGCGCGGCAATTTCGCGCGAGACCTGCTGTTCCCGAGCATCAACTTCCTGCCGCCCGACCGTTACACCGCCGACGAAACCATCCGCATCGTGGGCAGCAAGATCGACCAGGGGCTGGACATCTCCACCGCCACGCGGCCGGAAGGGCGAGGCATGGGCGGCGGTGGCGAAGCCATGATGTCGGCCGCCAGCGTCATAGCCGACCGCGACGAAGACTTCAACACCCGTTACGGCAGTTACCGCGGCTGGCAGCTCGCCACGCAGAAGGTCAAGCCGATTCCACGCCAGGTCGCCCAGGTCGATCTGGCGGGCCTCGTGAAGGCGCAAAAACTCGCGTTGACTGCTCAAGTGGTGGACTATTTCCTCGCGCGGTTTTTGAGCGTTCCAGCCCACAGCGCCGACCGGGCGCGGCTGCTTGATTTCTTGACCCGCGAACTCGGCACCGAGCAGATCGCCGTGGCGCAGACCTACCTGGAAGAGCCGCTGCGGCTTTTGCTGCACCTCATCCTGAGTTTGCCTGAATACCAATTGGGCTAAAGGAACGCCATGGCAAATCTTTTGAACATCGGCGGTGGTCTCGAGACCATGGCGGGCCAGCGCGTCAGCCGCCGGGCGTTGTTGGGCGCGGGCCTTGCGCAAATTGCCGTGAGAGGCGCTCGCGGGGTCGCAATGGGCTTGGGCGCACCGCTGGCGCTGGGGTACGCGGTCCAGGCGCTGGCGCAGGATGCCGCCAGCAAAACGCGCATCCTGGTGGTGGTGGAGTTGTCGGGCGGCAACGACGGCTTGAACACTCTGGTGCCGTATGCCGATGATGCCTATTACCGGCACCGCCCAACCCTGGGGATACGGCCGCAACGGCTGCTCAAAATTGACGACCACTACGGCTGGAACGCGGGCATGACCGGTTTCGAGCGGCTCTACAAAAACGGCCAACTCGCCGTCATTCACGGCTGCGGCTACGAGCAGCCGTCGTTCTCGCATTTCACCTCCATGGCCTACCTGCACACCGCCGCGCCCAACAGCGGCGAGCAACACGGCTGGGTGGGCCGCTTGGGTGATGCGCTGTACCCGGCCGCTTCCCCCAACCTGATCGTCAACATTGACGTGACGCAATCACTGGCCGTGAACAGCCGGGTGCATGTGCCGGTGGTGTTCGACGAACCCGAGCGGTTTGCGCGCAAGGGCAGTTTTCAGGCCTTGCAGGCGCTCAATGCCGTGACGCAGGTGGCGCAAGACGCCAACCCGTCGCGCGCGTTTTTGCGCGAAACCGCTAAAAGCGCCGTGGACGCCTCGGCCCTGGTGCGCGAAGCTTGGGCGCGTTACCGCTCGCCGGTGGACTACGGCCTGATCCCAGTGGGCCTGCCCAAGGTCGCCGCGCTGATCGATGCCGGCTTGCCCACGCGCCTGTATTACACCGGTTTTCGCAACAACGCCTTTGACACCCACGTGCAGCAGCCCGACCTGCACGCGCGCCTGCTTACCTACACCTCTGACGCCATCATGGGTTTCATGCGCGATCTGGAGCGCATCGGCAAAGCCGACGAGGTGGCGATTCTGGTTTTTTCGGAATTTGGCCGGCGCGTGCCTGAAAACGCCAACCAGGGCACCGACCACGGCACCGCGAACCCGATGTTCATCATCGGCAAAGGCGTCAAGGGCGGCCACTACGGCAAACCGGTGAACCTCACGCAGCTGGACGCCGGCGACAACCTGGCCCACACCACCGACTTTCGCCGCGTCTACGCCACCCTGAGCCAGGGCTGGATGGGTTACCGCGACACGGTTGGCCTGCTCAAAGGGGCGTTCGAGCCGTTTCCGGTGTTTGGTTGAGGGCGCAATCCACGCCGGCTGGCCTTCAGCTGGCCTTCAGTAATGCGGCGGCAAATCGTCGGCGCCGGCGCGCGGGGCCGGGCTTGCGCCCTCTGGCATTTGCTGGCGCAGTTGCCGCACGTCGCGCTGCAACAGGGCAATCTCCTGCTGCTGGCGCACGATGATCTGGTTGAGCGATTCGAGCAGGTCTTCGCTGTAACTGGCCTTGATTTCCAGTTCGGTCAGGCGCTGTTCGACAAGGTTGGCAAGTACCATAAAATATCTTAAA
>JANMMR010000592.1:0-3600 GCA_031373455.1 Rhodoferax sp. | reverse complement strand
GCCGTCGTCATGCAGGCCGTCGCGCATCTCGCGGAAACGCGCCAGGTTGACCGCTGGCGTGCGTGTGCGATACGGGCTGTTCACGCCGGGTTTGCCAAAGTCGCCACGGTTTTGGCGCATTTGCTCGACCGTTTGCTCGTCCACATAGGCGTGGCCGGCTTCGATGAGGTATTCCGCCGCGCGGTACATGAAGCCGAAATAATCGCTGGCCTGGTAGGGCGGGGCGTCTTTGCTGCCGTTCCAGTCAAAACCCAGCCACTTGACGGACTCCTTGATCGAGGTGACGAACTCGACGTTTTCCTTTTCGGGGTTGGTGTCGTCAAACCGCAGGTGACACACGCCGCCGTAGTCGCGCGCCAGGCCGAAATTCAGGCAAATGCTTTTGGCGTGGCCAATGTGCAGGTAACCATTGGGCTCTGGCGGGAAACGCGTGCGGATTTTGGCCGGGTCTGGCTGGCCTTTGGCGTGGTGGGCGGCATCGCCCGGGCTGCCGCCCCATTGGCGCTGGGCGTAGGTGCCTTTTTCCAGGTCGTTTTCAATGATCTGGCGCAGGAAATGGCTGGGTTTGGCGTTGGCTGGCGGTGTTTCTGGGGTGGGGGCGCTCATGAGCCGATTTTAGGGGGCAGGGCGCAGCTGTTACATCTGGCAATTGTCTTCACACGCCAGAGGTGGTCGCAGCCAGTGCTGGCGCGTTGAAGGTTCATGGGCCAATCCTTTGACCCATCAACTCTAGGAGCAAAGCATGACAACTCGAAATTCTCTGGGCAAACTGGTCGGTGCAGGCGCATTGGCTCTGGCTGGCATGGGTGCTGGCGGCAGCGCCATGGCCCAGGACGTGTATTGGTCGGTGGGCCTGGCGTCCCCCGGTGTGCAGGTAGCGGTAAGCAACGCGCCCTCCGTGCCGTATTACCCGCACACTGTTGTGGTGCAGCCGCAGCCGGTGTATGTTCACCCCGCGCCGGTTCACTCTGCTTACCCGGTTTATTCGACGGGTTACCCCCAGGTCTACGGCCCTGGGTATGGCAGTGGCTACGGTCGGGTGTATGGCCGGCCGGTCGTGATCGCCCAACCCCCGGTGTACACGGGCTGGAACCGCGGCTGGCATCGTGGCCATGGGCACGGACATGGAAATGGGCAAGGAAATGGGCATGGCCAGATTCAAAGCAACGGCCAAGAGCAAGTCCGGGGCATCCTGCGCATTGAAGCGGCGCGCCCGGACGCAGTGCCAGCCCCGCACCGCAGCGGCCGTCACTGACCAAACCTTGGGCCGTGCTTGATGAACTCGTCTTCTTCGGGTGAATTGAGGCGGCCCAGCACCTTGTTGCGGTAAGGGAAGCGGCCATATTTCGCGATGATGTCGCGGTGCTCGACGGCAAACTTCAGGTTGCCGTCGAGCGTTTGTTTGAGCGCCTGTGGCACCTCGGTTTGAAGCGCGGTGAAACGCGTTACACATTCGTTCTGCCGCGCGAGATTCTCGGAGTGCATCAGGGGCATGTAAAAAAAGAGGCGGCCCACCCATGGCAACCGGTGGTCCATGCCCACATCAAGCGCCTGCATCACCAGAGACTGCGCCATCGCATCACCCGAGAAGGCGCGCGCCTGGCCGCGAAAAACGTTGCGGGTGAATTGGTCCAGCAGGATCACCAGCGCCAGGCGGTTCAGGGGTTCGTTGGCCCATGGCTGCAATTCTTCAGCCAGCGCTTCGCGAACGCGTTCGCCAAACCGTGAGTTGACTTTTTCGTCGAGTTCAGCGCCACCGCCCCACCAGAGTTTGCCGCGGTCGTCGCTGGGCCAACCCAAGCGCAGGCCGTCACCAAACCAGAATTCGAGGACGGCATCAGGCCCCTCGGGCTGGTGATGGCCCGGATGGCTGGAGCCGTGGACAGAGGCTGGCAACAGTCTTGCGCGGTGTGGAACCCCGGTTTCTAGAACCGGTAAATGGCAGACAAATGCAGTCGAATCGGGTGGTTCACGGTTTCGGCACTGTCTGCCTTCAAAACATACGCAAGGTCTGCAGAAACTTCAAGTTTTTGGTAGTTCCAGCGTAAACCGGTGCCAATACTCAGCAAGCTTTCCGAAAAGCCGGACAAAATTCCGTTTGACCCGGCCTGCCCGCCATCCATGAATATAACCGGCCGCAGTTGGTCAGCAAACATCTCCGGGCCGAGGGCTTCGAAGTTCCACAGCACACCGTAGTCGCCGCGCACGCGGGAGTCGGCAAACCCGCGTACCGTGCCCACGCCACCCAGGCTGAATTTTTCGCCGGCGATCAGGCTGTTGCTGCTGAGTTGCCCGCGCAGCCGCCCGGTGTAAGACCAGGCGCCTTCGCGGAAAACCACGTCAAGGCCGTAGCGCCAGGCCTGCCATTTGTAATCGGCCGGGGCCAGCACCTGGCCGGCGTAGTTGGCGTTGGAATTAGCGGTGCCGCCTTCGAGGTTGAAGGCGTATTCCACATTGCCGCCAATGCTGCCCCATTGTTCTTCGCGTTTGAAGTTGTAGCGTGCCGAAAGCGGCCGGGAGCCCACGTTTTGGTCGGGCAGCCCGGGAATGGCCAATGCGGTGGGCAAATTGGATTCAAAATGCTTGTCGTCCAGCGCCACACTCACGGTTTGCATCAAGGGCCCGGTGCGCGGCAAGGACTTGGTGAGGCGCACCCCTATGAACTGGCCTCGACCAGTTACATCTGGGGCGCCGGGCGCGGTGGCTCCAGAGTTGATGTTGGAGCTTGTGTAATACGCGGAAAGGTTCAGGCCCCTGCCGTAAATCGGGAACTGGTAATACGCGCCAAACAGGGTGACCTTGTCGATTTTGGTCGGGTCTGTGGTGTAGGAGAACGATGCCACGTGGTCTTTGTCAAACAGGTTCGCATGCTGGAAGCCGGCGGTTACGCGGGAAATGCTGTCGTCCGGGCTTTTGTTGCCAAAGGCCAAATTGCCGGTGTAGCCGACGAAATAACTCAAAGGGTCGGCATCTTTGACCTTGAGCGCCGCATCCACCGTATCTGGCTTGGCAGACTCCTTGAAGGTCACCGTCACGTGTTTCGCTGGGTTTGAATTGCCAGCCGTGAGGTCTGCGCCAATCTCGCGGATGTCCGGCACCGTGCCCTCCATCAAAGTGGGCAGGCTTCGGCGGATGTTTTCCGTACTGAAGTGTTCGTTGCCCGAGACGCTGACCGCGCCCACCGTGAACTGGATGATCTGTAGTGTCACCTTGCCATCTGCCGGCTTTTGCACCGGCACGAAGACGCGGTGAAACGCATAACCTTCAGCCCGCATGGCCTTTTCAAGCGCCATGGCGGCCTGCTCGATTTGGCCCAGCGCGCGTTTTTCGCCGGTAAAGGGGGCCAGCAGGGCCGCAGTATCTGCATCTGAAAGGGGATTTTTGCCGTCGATAACGTAGCCGCGAATGTCCAGGAGCGGCTCTGCGACAGAGAAGGCCGCAAGAGGCGCCAGCGATTGTTGGGCGAGCGCCAAAGGCGGTCCTAAACCTGCCAGCGCAAGGGCGACGATTAAAAGCGGGCGGCCTGATGGGGTGGTTGGGAGCATGTTCATCCGGTTTCAAAGCCTGCAGATTTCCTGGCCGGGTTGCCCCAGGGTGGCA
>JANMMR010000228.1:0-6905 GCA_031373455.1 Rhodoferax sp. | reverse complement strand
TAAGCCGCCAGCCGCCGCTCCAGCCTGAGCCGGGTGTCTTCCAGCTCCACCGGCAAATGGTGGTTGAGCTGGGTGAAGAGCTCAGTGTGCAGCTTCAGCTCGGCCTGCCAGGCGGCCTTGTCGAAACTGGTGACGGTGTTGAACTGGTCTTTGGTGAAATCCAAACCTGTCCAGTTCAGCTCTTCGTAGGTCGGGCTGACGCCAAACGGCTGGTCTACCCCTTTTGCGGTGCCTTCAATGCGGTCGATCATCCACTTCAAAACGCGCATGTTTTCGCCGTAACCGGGCCAGACGAATTTGCCGTCAGCGCCTTTCCTGAACCAGTTGGTGCAAAACACTTTGGGCACCGTGGCACCGGCGGTTTCGAGTTTTTTGCCGATGTTCAGCCAATGCTGGAAGTAGTCGCTCATGTTGTAGCCGGCGAAGGCGATCATGGCAAACGGGTCGCGGCGCACCACACCCTGCTGGCCGGCGATGGCGGCGGTGGTTTCCGAGCCCATGGTGGCGGCCATGTAAACACCTTCGACCCAGTTGCGGCCTTCGGAGACCAGCGGCACGGTGGTCGAGCGGCGGCCACCAAAGATGAAGGCGTCAATCGGCACGCCTTTGGGGTCGTCCCAGGCGTCGTCCAGCGCCGGGTTGTTGGTGGCGGCCACGGTGAAGCGTGAATTCGGGTGGGCCGCTTTGGCGCCGGTCTCTTTGGCGATGGCGGGCGTCCAGTCTTTGCCCTGCCAGTCGATCAGGTGGTCGGGCAGTTGGCCGGTGTCGGCTTCCAGGCCTTCCCACCACACGTCGCCGTCGTCGGTGAGCGCCACATTGGTGTAGATCACGTCTTTCGTGAGGCTGGCCAGGCAGTTGGGGTTGGTTTTGAGGTTGGTGCCGGGTGCCACGCCGAAATAACCCGCTTCGGGGTTGATCGCGTAGAGCTTGCCGTCGGCACCCGGTTTGATCCAGGCAATGTCATCGCCAATGGTGGTGACCTTCCAGCCTTCAAAACCGGCCGGCGGCACCAGCATGGAGAAGTTGGTTTTGCCGCAGGCGCTGGGGAAGGCGGCGGCGACGTGGTATTTTTTGCCTTGCGGGTTGGTCACGCCCAAGATCAGCATGTGCTCGGCCAGCCAACCTTCGTCGCGGCCCATGTTGGAGGCGATGCGCAGGGCGAAACACTTTTTGCCCAGGAGCGCGTTGCCGCCGTAACCCGAGCCGTAACTCCAGATTTCGCGGGTTTCCGGGTAATGCACGATGTATTTGGTCTTGTTGCAAGGCCAGCGCACGTCTTGCTGGCCCGGCTCCAGGGGCGCACCTACGGTGTGGATGCAGGGCACAAATTTGCCCGTGGGCCCGAGCACGTCATACACCGCTTTGCCCATGCGCGTCATGATGCGCATGTTCACCGCCACGTAAGCGCTGTCGCTCAGTTCCACGCCGATGTGCGAAATATGGCTGCCCAGCGGGCCCATGGAGAACGGCACCACGTACATGGTGCGCCCGCGCATGCAGCCGTCAAACAAGGCCTTTTCACCGGGCGTGCCGGATTGCAGCTTGGCACGCATCTCGGCCGGTGCCACCCAGTTGTTGGTCGGGCCGGCTTCGTCTTTCGATTCGGAACAGATGAAGGTGCGGTCTTCCACGCGCGCCACGTCGGAAGGGTCCGAGAGGGCCAAAAAGCTGTTGGGCCGCTTTTGCTGGTTCAGGCGCTTGAACACGCCGGCATCGATCAACGACTGGCACAGGCGGTCGTATTCCTCCTGCGAGCCGTCGCACCAGTAGATGGCGTCGGGCTTGGTCAAGGCGGCCATCTCGGCAACCCAGGCGATCAAGTTTGCGTTCTTGACGTAACTCGGGGCGTTGAGTTTCAGGCCCGGCATGGAAGGTGCATTCACAAATAACTCCTGGAGATAAAAAATCGCTTTTTCAAAATGCGGTCAAAGCGCGGGCACTTTGGGAAAACGACTGTTGCACCACAGGGAGGTCGATTTTATGAACTGGACAGGCAGTTACCAAGCGGTTACGGCTTAACTTCATGCAATAAATGCATGACTTTATGCGACTTGGTGACTTTCAGCGGGAATTGCCCCAAGCCGTGCAAAAGTGCATGGACAAAAGAAAAGCCCGGTCCGGCAACGGAGCGGGCTTACGGTGCCAAAACCTGCGGAAAGCAGGTCAGGCCATCGACACGGCGATGAAGGCCAGCAGGAAGATCAACACACCGCCGCACAGGGGCAGCACGATCGGGATCAGCGGCACGATGGCTTCGATGGCGTCTGGTGCCTGTTTCGCGTCGGCGGTGTGGTCGTGGTTTGCGGGAGCAGACATGTCAATTCCTGAAAATCGTCAAAAAGGGCCAAAAGCAGGCGTCGGCAAGGACAACGCGGTGGCACCTGAACGGTGGCTCGCGCCGAGGGGGCGATGCGCCAAAACCGCATTTTACAGTTTCTGCGGCGCCAGACGGTAATATCTTGTCCACCATGAACGATCCCGCTCTGAATCCTGCCTGCAAGCTTGGCGCACGCGCCTTGCGCTCCTTGTTCCAGTTGCGCCCTTTGCATCCCCTTCAGCGTTTTCCCCCGACTTGGGCCGTGATGGGCCTGGCAGCCCTGCTGCTGGGCGGCTGTGCCGCCACCGGCCCCAACAGCCTGGCCGCGCGGCCGGTGATTTATTCGGCCGCAGCGCCCAGTGCCGCCACGCAAGCCCAGCAACAAGCCCAAACCGACGACTGCATCGCGCGCGCCCAATCGCAGGGGCTCACGCCAGACGAGAAGAACAACGAAGCGGCCACCCGGGCCGGCAAAGGCGCTGCGGTAGGCGGTGTAGCCGCAGCGGTGGGCGCACTGGTCACCGGGCGCGGCCTGGACGGCGTGGTCCGCTCGGGGGCCGCGGGGGCCGCCGTGGGTGGTGCCGCCGGCGCGGTGTCAGGCGCCGTGAGCGAACGGCCAAGTGGCACTTACCGCAATTACGTGCAGCGGTGTTTGGCCGACAAAGGCTTCCAGGTCATCGGCTGGAATTGAAAATGTAGCCCCCACGCTCCGCCGCTGCGCGGGTCGCTGCCCCCCGAGGGGGCGCATTTTTGCTTGGGGCGGCCCGGCGCAAAAACCAAGCCTCCATGCTGCGCTGCCCTCACCCTTTCAATCACTCTTAATCCTTATAAAAGCGCATACGCCACACTGCAGCGGCAAACACTCTTGTTGTCGATTGCACCGCGAATGTCTATCTCACCAAAGGCCATGGTTTTGCCGGCTCGCACGATGCGCGCTTCCACCAGCGCGTCTTGATCCGACAGCGGTTTCAAAAAGCTGCTGCTCATCTGCACGGTGGTGCACGGCCGGAAGGCGCCAAAATGGTTGATCAAGGCTATCACCATGGACGTGTCGGCAGCGGCCATCAGGGCCTGGCCGCACAAAGTGCCGCCGCTGCGGCTCAGGGTTGCACTGAAGGGCAAACGCAACACCACGCTGTCGGCATGCACGGCTTCAACGCGCAGGCCCAGCGCGAGCACCCAAGGTGCGAAGTGGTCTGAAAACGAAGTTTGCAGGGTTTGGGCGTCCATCGCCACACTGTAGCCGCAGGCGCGCCAAGCCGCACGAAACCGTCACCCGGCGGTGGCCCGGGCTTGTGGCTGCCGGTTGATTTAGTGCCATCTCACTACTGCTGTTGCGGAATTTCCAACCCACGTCTTCCATTTGCGGTCAGACTGCGTTATGGTGATTCCAATCCTTCGTAATCTGGACTGGCAAAGGAGACATTGATGGTCAAGCGTTTGGTGGTCGATACGGTTGCTGGGCAATTGTTGCCGTCACCTGGGCTTAAAGATGCCCCGGTGCTGGACTTGATGTGTTCGCATTTTGTATTGACGCTGGCGGTGCGCCAGGGTGTCAACTTCAACGCCCGGCGTGACCTCAACAGCCTGATCTCCCTCTGCGGCCGGCACCTCGTGTGGCCGCTGCCACTGCTGGCCCGCCTGCGCGCGTTTCTGCAGCGCCGCTGCGCCACCAACGAAAGCTGGAACGGCCAGGAGCACCTGGACGCGCCGGCGTTCATGACCAAATATGGCACCTGGCGCGGGCCGTACGAAGAGGGAACGCTGTTTTTTTACCTCGACGAATACGCCAAAGACCAGCCCAAGGACCTGATCACGCTGCTCTCCGTCACGGGTGAGTGGCTCACCCACGCGCTGAAAAAACAAAGCACGCTGGTCGAGAAAAACATCGACTCCCTGGCCGGCCTGTTGCAACTCAACCGCGCCGAGCGCGCGCTGCTGCTCTACGGCACATTGGCGCGCTACCAGCGCGATTTGCGCAGCATCCTGGTCGAGTTCAAGGTGAACAACGCGCCCGAAGCCTATGCCGCCATCGCGCAGGTGGCGGGTGTGAAGGCCAGCGAGGTGGGGGAGGCCCTGCGCGCCGGCTCACGCCTGGAACGCATCGGCATGGTGGAGAACCTGATCTCCGAACACAACATCACGGATCTGGCCGACCTGATGAAAGTCAGTGAAAAACTGCCGCCGGTGTTGATGCGGGAGTACCGCGACGAAGCCGAGCTGATGGCCGTGTTCACGCGCCCGGCGAGCAAAAGCACCCTCACGGTGGCTGATTTCTCCTATGTGGACGACGACACCAAGGTGCTGTGCAGCCTCTTGGGCAATGCCGTGGCCAAGAAGGAAACCGGCATCAACGTGTTGTTGTACGGCCCGCCCGGCACCGGCAAAACCGAGTTGGCCAAAGTGGTGGCGCAAGCCGCCGGGCTGGAACTCTTCGAGGTCGAATACGCCGACCGCGACGGCAACTCGCTGAGCGGGCGCGACCGCTACCGCTCGCTGCAGATCGCCCAGGTGTTCCTCAAAGGCAGCGCGCAGGCGGCCTTGCTGTTTGACGAGGTGGAAGACGTCTTCCCGCCGATATCGAACGAGGCCGCGCAGCTGCTGGCGCGCGCCGAGCAGGTGGCCGCGCCGAGCAACGGCAGCGTGAACGGCAAGGCCTGGGTCAACCAGATTCTTGAATCGAACACGGTGCCGACGATCTGGATCACCAACAGCATCGGCCAAATCGACCCGGCCTTTCGCCGCCGTTTCGCCTACCACCTGGAGCTCAAAAGCCCACCGCCCGGTGCGCGCGAAGGTGTGGTGCGCAAAACGCTCGATGGCGTGCAGGTAAGCGACAGCTTCATCGCCAAACTCACCGCGCGCAAAGGCCTCACGCCGGCGCAGATCCGCACGGCGGTGCGTTTTGCCGGGCTGGCCGTGGAGGCGAAACTGCCGGTGGACGGTGTTCCGGCCGAAGGTGCGCCAAGGGTGGGCGTGCCGGGTGATGGCCAGGTTGTGGTTGCAGCGCCTGAAAAAGCCCAGCCTTTGGCAACCGGTGACGACGCGGCCAAAGCCCTGTCGCCCTTTGAAACCCTGATCGAGCGCCAGCTGAAAAATGCCGACCTCGCCCTGGGCAACCGCGTCGAGCTGCCGCCAGCGCGCAAGATGGTCACGCGTTACGACCTCTCCATGCTCAACGTCGAAACGCGGTACGACATTCCGCGCATTGTCGAAGCGCTCAAGGCGCGTGGCCACGGCAATTTGTGTTTTTACGGCGCGCCTGGCACCGGCAAGACCGCCTTGGGTGAACACATCGCCACAGCGCTGGAGAAGCCGCTCATCGTCAAACAGGCCAGCGACCTGATGAGCAAATACGTGGGTGAGACCGAGCAACAGATGGCGCAGATGTTCCGCGAAGCCGAAGCCGAAAAAGCCGTGCTGCTGCTGGACGAAGCCGACAGTTTTCTGCAAGACCGGCGCGGCGCGCAGCGCACCTACGAGGTGACCGAGGTGAACGAAATGCTGCAGGGCATGGAGCGTTACAACGGCATCTTCATCTGCACCACCAACCTGCTGGACCGCATCGACCAGGCGGCGCTGCGGCGCTTCACCTTCAAGATCAAGTTCAAGCCGCTCACCAAAGAGCAGCGCGAAACCATGTTTGTGGTGGAGGCGCTGGGCGGCAAACCCGAGCTGCTCACGGCCGAATTGGCGCACAAACTGGCCCTGATGGAGCAACTCTGCCCGGGCGACTTCGCGGCCGTGAAACGACAGGGCGTGATCCTGGCCACGGAGCTGGAGCCCCTGGAGTTTCTTGAGCAGCTTGAGATGGAGCACCGCATCAAACCGGAGGTGCGCGAGAGCCGGGGCATGGGTTTCCTGCGTTGATTGGGGGCCGTCACGCCGGAAGTGGCTGCAGCGGGGACTCCAGCGGCAGTTGCGACCAACCGGTGCGCGAGATCACACTGGACGCGCGGATCGCCGCCTCGAATTTGGCCAGCGGCAGCGGGCGGCTGAACAGGTAACCCTGGTAGTTCAGGCAGCCGATGTCGCGCAGGAAATCGCGTTGCCCCGCCTGTTCCACGCCTTCGGCAATGACCTCCAGTTGCAGCTCGCGCGCCAACGCCACCACGGTTCGGGCAATCGCGGCGTCATGCGCGTTGGTCAGGATGTCGCGCACGAAAGAGGCGTCGATCTTGACCTGGTCCAGCGGCAGGCGCTTGAGGTAACCCAAAGACGAATACCCGGTGCCAAAGTCGTCCAGCGACAGCCCGACGCCCCAGCCCTTGAGTTGCGCCATTTTGTGCACCATGTCGTCCAGGTCGTCGGCCAGCATCGACTCGGTCAGCTCCAGTATGAGCCGCGCCGCCTCGACGCGGTGGTGGTCCAGCGCCGCCACCACACACGAGACAAAATCCGCCTGCTTGAACTGCCCCGCACTGACGTTGACCGCCAGCACCAGCCTCGCCAGCGCGGGCGTCTGCGCCCACAGGGCCAACTGCTGGCAGGCGCGGTCGAGCACCCAGTCGCCAATGGGCAGGATCAGGCCCGATTTTTCAGCCAGCGGGATGAATTCTCCCGGCGAGACCATGCCCAGCTCGGGGTG
>JANMMR010000539.1:0-13262 GCA_031373455.1 Rhodoferax sp. | reverse complement strand
GAGCAGCACGTAGCGGTCAAACAGGGCGGCTTCGGGCGAGGCCGAAAAGCGCAGCGTAAACCCGGCGCCGGCGGAAAAACCGACGAGCGAGCTTGGCCCGGTGTGCGGCACCGCGCGCATGAAGTCGGCCACGTCGTCTTCGAGTTGGCCAATGTAGGCGATGTGGCCGCGCGGACCTGAATCGCCGTGGCCACGCACGTCCAGCGCGTCAACGGTGAACCCCGCCGCTTGCAAAGCCTGGGCCATCGGGTGCACCGAGCGGCTGCTGGCCGACGAGCCGTGAATCAGCACCACGCGGCGTGTGGCTGGCGATTGCGCCAATGCCGCATAGTGCCGGTACGCCAACTGTGCGCCGTCGCGGGCGGCAAAGCGCTGCACCGGCGGCATTTGCCGGTAGTCGACCGACTTGAACGGGTTGTTGATGCTGTACAGAACGGCAACGGGTTTTGGACCGCCGCCGATCACCGCCCAGGCCAGCGCTATAGCTGCCAGCCCCAGCAGGAGGGCCAGGCCCAGTGCCGGCCACACAGCCATTTTTGTCACGGAAGTGGTGCCCATGGCTCAAGCCTCCAGCATCCGGGAGCCGGTGCCAACGGCCACACGCTTCTGCCACATCAAACGCAGCAGGCGCAGCGCCCGTGCCAGGAAGATGCCATTGAACGCGCCGTACAACGTGGCCACCGTCAAGACAAACCAGGCATCGCGCGACACCGCCGGGTTGATCGCCATTTCGACGCCAACACCGTATTTGGTCATGAATATGCCCAGAATGATCAGCAAGGGCACCGCGCTGCCGGGCACGGTAAAACGGGCCGATGCGGTGTCAAAACGGGTGCCGGCGGGTGTGGGCACCTGCAACAAGAGCCCGGTTGTCATGCTGACCGACGCCAGCCACGCCAGCGCCACCGGTGCCAACTGGCCACTGTTGCCAAAGGCCGAGACCATGCCATAGACGGCCAAGCCCAGCATCGCCAGCGGCACCATGGCGGCGCGTTGAAGGCTGATGTTGCGGTCGGCCAACTGGCTGAGCCCCAGGGCGAGCAGGGCCGCCAGCAGGCCCCAGACCCACACGGGGGTGCCTTTGATAATGGCGGCGAGCATGTTCGGTTGTTGCGCAAGTATCTGGATAAGCATGGTGTTCTCCTTTGAAAAATGGATGAAAGGGTGAGGGGGTGAGGCGTGAGGGGGTGACAGGAAGGTTGGGTGGCCGGGTCAAACCAGGCCGAGCCACTGGTTCAAAACCAGGTTGCCGAGGTAACGCCCCGGCGCTAGCGTGAAGACACCGGCGACCAGGCAGGCGCCGATGTAGAGGTTCACCATCGTCAGGCGGTGCCCTCTGATGTTGCCTTTGATGAGAAAACGGAAGGCGATGAACAACATGGCGTAGGTCACGATGACCAGCAGGTGGATCAAGCTGAAGCCGTGCCAGTGGCCGGGCAATTCACTGGTGATGAAGATCGCGGAAGTGGCCGCCACCAGCATCAGGGTGACCCACGAATAGCCAAACGCGCGGTGCAGCTTCGGGCGCTGGGTTGCGCCCTTGCGCGCCCAGATGGCAAAGGGGCCGGTGGCGATGGCCAGAATCGCCGCCGTCATGTGCACGGCGACGATCGGGGTCAGGGTGGTGGCGGCAGTGGTGGTGGACATGTTTCGCTCCGTTCGTCAATCGATGGAGCGGACTGTGCCAGCCAGCCGCAGCAGCCACCACCGCTTTGCGACGGAATGCAGCTCTGCCGACGTGAAATGCCGGATTGCGGCGTGAATTGCAGCGCAAAAAGCGCGGCTTGGGGAGACCTAGATGAGCAGTTCCGGCACCGGCAAGGCGCCGCGCAGGTAGATGACGGCCCCGCCATCGGAGGTGATGGCGGCGTGGGGCACGTCTTTGCGCCCCAGGTGAAAGCCGCCGGCTTGCAGTTGCACGTCGCTGCCAATGCGCAGGTCGCCGGAAATCACCACACACTCTTCGTCCATCGGGTGGTAGTGGCCGGGCAACACCGCACCGGGCGCGATGCGCAGCAGGTATGACATCACGTTGCCCTCCTGGTTCAGCACCTTGCGCTCGATGCCCGGGGCAAAGCCGTGCCAGGTGTTGTCAGCCGCCTTGATGGTGACATGCCGCAGGCTGCTGGCCTCGGCGATGCGCGCCATCACGCGGCTTTTGAGGCGCTGGGCGAAACCGCCGTCGGGCGCGGCACCTGATGGGTCCTCCACATGGGCGTCCAGAATCGCCGCGAGCAGGTCGTCGTCCAGCGGTGTTGGGGTGGGTGTGGCGTCGTTGGTCATCGTGTTTTCATTTGGGAGGCAAGGCCCGCGCCGGATTCCAGTTCATCGCGCAGTTTCACCTGGGCGCGGCTGATCAGCGACTTGACGGTACCCAGCGGCAAGCGGGTTTCCCCTGCAATCTCGCCGTGGCTCATGTCGCGGAAATACGCCAGGCCCAGCACCCAACGCTCGTTGGGCGAGAGACGCGCCAGCGCCTGGTGCAGACGGCTGTGCTCCTGGGTGGCCTGCACGAGCGCGTCGGGGCCGGGCTGGGCCTCGTCCACGTCGGCTTCGGCATCGTGGCTGGGCGCGCCGGTCTGGCCGTCGTGGCGGAGTTTTTCGGCGCGCAGGCGGTCCAGCGCACGGGAACGGGCAATCGTCAGCACCCAGGTGAGCGCGTTGCCGCGTGCGGCGTCAAAGCGGGCGGCGTCGCGCCAGACCTGGAAATAGGCGTCGGCCAACACGTCTTCCACCAGGCTGGTGCCCACGATGCGGCGCACCATGGCCGTGGCCACCGAGAGTGTCAGGGTGTAAAACGCCTCGAACGCCCGGCAATTGCCGCTGCTGCTTTGCGCCAGCAGGGCGGCCAACTGGGCATGGCGCTGCGCTGCGGCCGCGGGTTCGGGCGCCGGGTTGAAATAGGTCTCGTTTGAAGAAGCCACAAATCGCGCAAATGTCGTGAAAACTTCACCCCGCGCAGACTGCTGTTGCGCGCCGGTTGCCAATGGTATCGACAGCCACGGCCCGGCACAAGGTTTTGCGCCCAAGCCGTCTGCACGGCCCGGCGGGTACACGGGCGGCAGGCCAATCGGGTAGGGGTGCTCACCTGAAAACGGGGGGTACATGTTTGGCTTACGCGCCGCACCGTCCGCTGGATGCATGGCCTGCCATAACCTGGGGAAATCCGTCGCCTTTGCACGGGCTTGAAGGCCTGATAATGCCCGCCATTACCCGTCGTTACCTGCCATTGCCCAGCTTTGCCGCAGGTGGCCATCGCGCAAGCGGGTAGACGCACCAAAATAGAACACCAAAAGGATTCCCGTGGACATTGTTTTGCTCGCCAAAGCCGCCGTGATGGGTGTGGTGGAGGGTTTGACCGAGTTTTTGCCGATCTCCTCCACCGGCCATTTGATCCTGGCCGGGGCCTTGCTCGGTTTTGACGACGAGAAGGCCAAGGTGTTTGACATTGCCATCCAGACCGGCGCCATCTTCGCGGTGATCCTGGTCTATTGGCAAAAAATCCGCGCCACCCTGGTCGCGCTGCCCAGCCAGAAAGAGGCGCAGCAATTTGCCTTGAATGTGCTGATCGCCTTCATTCCCGCCGTGGTGCTGGGCCTGCTCTTTGGCAAGGCGATCAAGGCGCACCTGTTCACACCGGTGGTGGTGGCCAGTACCTTCATCATTGGCGGTTTCATCATTTTATGGGCCGAGGCGCGTTACAGGCGTGAGCAACTGGCGCAGGAGAACTCAACCATGGCCTTCATGGCGGGGGACGCCTTGCCCGGCCCGCGCATCCAGGCCGTGGAGCAGATGAGCGGGATGGACGCCCTCAAAGTTGGCCTCATCCAGTGCCTGGCGATGATCCCTGGCACCAGCCGCAGTGGCGCCACCATCATTGGAGGCATGTTTCTGGGCTTCTCGCGCAAGGCGGCGACCGACTTTTCGTTTTACCTGGCCATTCCCACACTGATTGGCGCCGGCACCTACAGCCTTTACAAGGAGCGCGCGCTGTTGTCGATGGCGGATTTGCCGATGTTTGCCGTGGGCCTGGTGGTGAGCTTCATCAGCGCCTGGTGGTGCATCCGCTGGTTGCTGAAGTTCATCTCAACGCACAGCTTTGTGGGTTTTGCGTATTACCGTATCGTGTTCGGCATGGTTGTTCTGATCACTGCCTACACCGGTGCTGTGAAATGGGCGCCGTGACTTGAGCTGACCTGCGCTACCAAGTCGGCAGTTTCTGAAGTGCCTGCAATTGGCTTGCAACAAGACGGGCAGTTTCAAGCGGGTACTCCATCGGAAACAGGTGGCCGCCCTCGGTCATCGTGATGCGGCCCTTGGCGATTTTTTCTGTGAGCGCCATGCCCACCTGTTTCATCTCGCGCGAATGGGTGCCGCCAATGAAGGCCACCGGGCACTGCAAGCGGTGGCGGCGCAGCAGGCTTTCCAGGTTGTGCGGCACGGTGTTGTAAATCGCGGTTTCGATCTCACGGTTGAAACCCAGCACGCACTGGGCGCCATCACCGTCAATGTCAATGTCCATGCCGTGTTCGATGTAATCTTTCAGCACCAGTGGCTCCCAGCGCGCAAAGGCTTTTTTGGTCTGGAAGGCCAAAAGCGCCGCCGCGCGCGAGGGCCAGCTGATGCGGCGCGTCTTGCTCACACCGGCGGGCGACATCTTCTCCATCATCGGCGTGAGTTTTCCCACTTGCAAGGCAGCAGAGCGCCAGCCGCCCACCAGCGGCGAATCGAGTAACAACACGCCAGCCGCGCCATGCCCGCCCATCTGCGGGTGGCGGGCGGCGGCCATCAGGCTCAAAAAGCCGCCCAGCGAATGGCCCACCAGGTAGGCCGGCTCACCGGCTTTTTCAATCTCGGCGCCCGCGAACTGCGCCACCTGTTTGGCCAAATGCGGCCAGTTGTCCGTCACCGGAAAAGCCGGGTCGTGCCCAAGCTTGTCAATGGCCTTCACCGTGAAGCCGCGCGAACGCAGGCTCTTGAACATCACGCGGTAGGTGCTGGCCGGGAAGCTGTTGGCGTGGGAGAAAACGATCAGGGGCATTTTTTGGAAATAATTAACATGGGAGTTAACAAATTTGGAATTTAGACCATTTTTGCTAATTTTTCAAGCTTTTTTGGCAATCAAGTCACGTAAAATATGGAGTTTATGCTATATTAATAATAGCAAATGCTCAACTTCGAGACAACCAGTGCGCAGGCGAGCGGGCGTGGTGCATGACCGCGAGCACGGAGATCATTGCGCCATCCACAACATAAAACACGCTGTAGGGAAACCGCAAGACAATCGCCCGGCGCGTGGCCTTGCGTGCGACCGGAAACCGCAGGGGATGTGATGCGATTTGCGCCATTTTCCGTTCCACTGCGTCAAGGAACTCCGCGCCAAGGCCCGCTCTTTGTTCCTCGTACCACGCGAAGGACTCGCGCAGGTCGGCCTTGGCCGGTGGCCGGACAAGCAGCTGAAAACTCACCGGCTTTGCAGGATCTGCGACTTCACCGCTTGCCAGGATTCGCCATTGGAAGGATCGGCCAGGTAATCCGCATAACGGGCATCCAGTTCAGCTTCCTGCTCGGGCGTCAAACCAAAGGCCTCAGGCTGGTTGGCCGCGCTGTCCCACAGCGCCGAAGCAATGCGCAGCCGCTCCTGCGCTGGCAGCTGGAAGACCTCGTCCAAGGTGATGGTGTTCATGGGGGAAAGATAGCACAGGCAGGGGCGTTTTGCCAATCATGTATTGGGCGCAGTCCGCGCCAAATTCAGCGCCAGCAGGCGCTTCAGGATTTCATCATTGGGCATGGCGGCGCTGTAGTCGTCCCAGCCGTAGGCGGCGTTCATGAAGGCGAGCTCTGAATCTTTTTGAGCTTGTAAACCAGCTCCAGCGCATCACGCGGGCTCAATTGATCCGGGTCAATGGCCGACAGGGCTTTCTCCACAGCGCTCGCGGGGGCGAGCTCCACCGCAGGCGGCGGGGCGAACAAATCCACCTGCGCGCGGGCATCCACTGCCTGCGCTTCAAGCGCATTCAGCGTTTGCCGCGCCTGGTTCACCAGCGCTGCCGGCATGCCTGCCAGTCGCGCCACCTGGATGCCGTAACTCTTGCTGGCCGGGCCGGGTTCGATCTGGTGCAAAAAGACGATGTCTTGCCCGGATTCGACCGCGCTCACATGCACGTTCACGGCCTGGTGGTGTTTGGCCGGGAACTCGGTCAGCTCAAAGTAGTGCGTCGCAAACAGGGTGAAAGCTTTGGTTTTGTCATGCAACTGGCTGGCGATGGCGCCAGCCAATGCAAGGCCGTCAAAGGTGGACGTGCCACGGCCGATTTCATCCATCAGCACCAGTGAATTCGCCGTGGCGGTGTGCAAAATCTGCGCGGCTTCGACCATCTCGAGCATGAAGGTGGATTGCGCATTGGCCAGGTCGTCGGCCGCACCAATGCGGGTGTGGATGGCGTCGATGGGGCCGAGCCGGCAGGCGGCGGCGGGCACGTAGCTGCCAATGCTGGCCAGCAGCACGATCACCGCGATCTGCCGCATGTAGGTTGATTTACCGCCCATATTGGGGCCGGTGATGATCTGCATGCGGGCCTTCGCACTCAAGCGCGTGTCGTTGGCGATGAAGTTGCCGCTCGAGGTTTCGTTGAGCCGCATTTGCACCACCGGGTGGCGGCCGGCTTCGATGTCGATACACGGCTCGCGCACGAACTGCGGCGCGTTCCAGCCGAGTGTGAGCGAGCGTTCGGCCAGTGCGCACAACACGTCCAGCGCGGCCAGTGCACGCGCCACCCGGGTGAGCGCGGGCACATGCGCCTGCAAGCGCTCGAGCAGCTGCTCGTAGAGCCATTTTTCGCGGGCCAGGGCACGCTCCTGCGCGCTCAAGGCCTTGTCTTCGAAGGCTTTCAGTTCGGGCGTGATGAAGCGCTCGGCGTTTTTGAGCGTCTGGCGGCGCCGGTAGTCATCGGGCACTTTGCTGGCCTGGCCTTGGGTCACTTCGATGAAAAAGCCGTGCACTTTGTTGAACTGCACGCGCAGATTGGCAATGCCGCTGCGGGCGCGCTCGCGCGTTTCGAGGTCAAGCAAAAAGCTGTCGCAGTTGGTTTGAATGGCGCGCAGTTCGTCAAGCTCGGCATCGAAGCCGCTGGCGATGACGCCGCCATCGCGCACCAGCGCCGCGGGTTCTTCGGCAATGGCACTGGCCAGCAGGGCGGCGCAACCGGCAGGGGGTGTCAAATCTGCCGAAATTTGAGTCAGATAGGGCTCAAAGTCTCGAATAATGGGCGCAAGTAGCTCTGTTTTTTGTAGCGTTTGCTGCAGGCCAACCAGCTCACGCGGGCGCACCTGCCGCAGCGCGATGCGTGCAGTGATACGTTCCACATCACTGCTGCCTTTGAGTTGCTGGCGCAATTTTTGCCACAGGTTGGCGGGCGAATCCCCGCGCAGCGCCGCAATCGCACCGAGGCGCGCCTGGGCCTGGGTGCGCTCGCGCTCGGGCTGCAGCAGCCACTGTTTCAAGAGGCGGCTGCCCATGCCGGTCTGGCAGGTGTCCAAAAGCGAAAAAAGTGTGGGCGCGTCTTCGCCGCGCAGGGTTTGCGTCAGCTCCAGGTTGCGCCGGGTGACGGGCGAGAGGCCGATCAAGGCGTCATCCCGCTGCACCTGCACGGCATGCACGTGGCTGAGCGCGCGGCCCTGGGTGTGTTCGGCGTAAGCCAGCAGCCCGGCTGCGGCGGCGTGGGCCAGCGGCAGGTCTTGCGCATTCCAGGCGGAAAGGCTGGCGGCTTTGAGCAGCTCGAGCAGCCGGGTCTGCCCCAGTTTGCCGTCAAACTGCCACTCGGGCCGAATGCACAGCGAGAGGGGCATGGCCGTGCCGGGCCGCAGGCGCAGGTTTTTCAGCCGCGCTTCAAAAGCCGGCGTGGCGCCCGCGCCGTAAATCACTTCGCTGGGCGCCACTCGCGCCAGCCAGAGCGGTAAATCGTCTGGCGCGCATTCGGCCAGGTTCACCAGGCCTTGGGTCACGCTCAACCACGCCAGCCCGCAGGTGTTGCGCGGGCCTTGGTGCACGGCCAGCAAAATGGCCTCGCTCTTGTCGCTGAGCAACTCCGAGTCGGTCAGTGTGCCGGGGGTGACGACGCGCACCACCTTGCGCTCCACAGGGCCTTTGCCAGTGACTTCGCCCACCTGCTCGCAGATTGCCACCGATTCGCCGAGTTTGATCAGGCGGGCGAGGTAAGTCTCCACCGAGTGAAACGGCACACCGGCCATCACCACCGGCTCGCCGGCAGACTGGCCGCGTCGGGTGAGGGTGATGTCGAGCAAGCGCGCGGCCTTTTCGGCGTCGTCGAAAAACAGCTCGTAGAAATCGCCCATGCGGTACAGAAGCAGCGTCTCGGGGTACCCGGCCTTCAAGGCCAGGTACGGCTGCATAATGGGGGTATGGGCTGAAAGGGGGGTGTCGGGGCTCAAGGTGCGCCGATTTTGTCATGGCGGGCGGGTGTATAAACCCCCTTCACGCCGGATCAGGTCAGCGCCCCAGGGCGCGTCAACAGCAAGGAAAACACGACATGGGTGCGCAGAGGAAAGCAAAAGGCAAGGAACTGGCAGCAAATGCCAAAGGCAAACTGTTTGGGCGCCTTTCAAAAGACATCATGATTGCCGCACGCAGCGGTGCCGACCCGGCCTCCAACTCCCGCCTGCGCTTGGTGGTGGAGCAGGCGCGCAAGGTCTCCATGCCCAAGGAAACGCTCGAGCGCGCCATCAAGAAAGGCGCGGGGCTCACGGGCGAGGCGGTGCATTTTGAACACGTGATCTACGAAGGTTTTGCGCCGCACCGCGTGCCGGTGATGGTGGAGTGCCTCACCGACAATGTGAACCGCACCGCGCCGGAGATGCGGGTCTTGTTCCGCAAGGGGCAACTGGGCACCTCGGGCTCGGTGTCCTGGGATTTTGACCACGTCGGCCTGATTGAAGCCGAAGCGGCTGTGGCCGGTTCAGACCCCGAAGTTGCCGCCATTGAAGCCGGCGCGCAGGATTTTGAAGCCGGCGAGGACGAGGGCGTCACACTGTTCATCACCGACGCCACCGACCTGGACTTGGTCAGCCGCGCCTTGCCGGCCCAAGGCTTCAGCGTGCTCTCGGCCAAACTCGGCTATCGGCCCAAAAACCCGGTGGACCCGGCCAGCCTGGAGGCGGGCCAACTTGAAGAGGTGGAAGCATTCCTGGCAGCCATTGACGGCAACGACGACGTGCAGAACGTGTTTGTGGGTCTGGCGGAGTAATACAACATTCCCGATCTTTGTTGCCGCCGCCAACGTGATTTTCCCTCATAATCGGGCATCAAAAATCATAGCGTTGGAATGAGCAAACCGTTTGACGACAAGGCGGCCAATCGAGCACCGGGCATGGCGCTCTTTGCTGCGGCCTTCCACAACAACGCGCAGGCCGCATTGCTGACGCGCCTGAACGACGGCCTGCTGGTGGAGGCAAACGACGCCTGGCTTGCCTTGAGTGGGTTCACGCGCCAGGACATCGTGGGAAAAACAACCCTGGATTTGGGCATTTGGCGCGACGAAGCGGTACGCGATGGCGCTTTGAACGCGCTCAAGGGCGGCCAAACCACCGTGGCCGTTGAAACCACCCTGAACGCCAAGGCCGGCGTGCAGCGCGCCGTGCGTTTCAATGCCACCCGCTTCGACCTGGAAGGTGTGCCCCATGTGCTGAGTTTCTTTGTCGATGCCTCCGTTGAAAAGGCAGCCGGAGTGTCGCTTCGGAACCAGCTGGACTTCATCGAAAAAATCACGGCCAGGGTGCCGGTGCTTCTGTTCCAGTTTCGCGTGCGCGCCGATGGCACCGTGTATTTCCCCTTCGTGTCGCACGCCATCGAGCAGGTCTTGGACGCCACGCCGGCAGATGTGGTGGCCGACGCCATGGTGGTGCTCAACCGCGTGCACCGTGACGACAAGGAAACCATGTGGGACTCCATCCAGGCCTCAGCGATCCACATGACACCCTGGAAACAGGAGTTTCGCGTGGTCTTGCCCGATGGCTCGGTGCTCTGGTTGTTCGGCGACGGCATGCCGGAGCGTGAAGGCGACGGCTCCACACTGTGGACCGGGTCGATCACCGACATCACGGCCCGCAAGCTGCAACTCGACGAGCTCGAGAGCACGCGCGCCCTGATGGAGGAAAAAACGCGCAATCTGTCGGTCGCCCTGGACAACATGTCGCAAGGCATCTTGACCATGGACGCCACCTCAAATATCACCCAATACAACCAGCGCTTGCTGGAGCTGCTGGAAATTGACACCGCTACGATGGACAGTTTTGCCGACGGCGCCGAGTTGTTGGCTTACCAGCGCGCGCGGGGCGACTTCGGCAAGGATTTTGAATGGGTTGAAACCACGGCAAGGCCTCTGATCGTGGGGCAGCCGGTTCATCTGGGGCCCAGTGATTACCTGCGCAAAACCCGCTCCGGGCGCACGCTGGAAGTCAAAAGCCGGGCGCTGGCCGATGGCGGCGTGGTGCGCACATTTTCCGACGTGACGCACTTTGTCGAAGCGCAGGCGGCGCTGTTCCGCAGTGAATCGCGCTTTCGCAGCCTCACGGCCCTCTCGTCCGACTGGTTCTGGGAGCAGGACGAAAACTTCCGTTTCGTCAAAGTCCTGGGCGACACTTTCTCTGCCGGCCAATTCCCCGAGGGCGAGTACATCGGCAAAACGCGCTGGGAAACCGACGCCATCGGTGTGTCGCCTGAGCAATGGGCGGTGCACCGCGCGCTGCTTGAATCCCACCAGACTTTCCGCAACCTGGAGCTTCAGCGGCAGGCGGACCATGGTGAGGTGCGCTGGATCTCGATCAGTGGCATGCCGATTTTCGACGCCGAAGGAGCATTCTGCGGCTACCGGGGCGTGGGAACCGACATCACCGAGCAAAAACGCCGGGAAGATGAAACCCAGCGCCTGGCGTTCTACGACACCCTCACCGGCCTGCCCAACCGCCGCCTGCTGCTGGACCGCCTGGCGCAGGCAATGGTCTCCAGCGCGCGCAGCCAGAAACACGGTGCCTTGCTGTTCATCGACCTGGACAACTTCAAGGATCTCAACGACACCATGGGCCACGATGTGGGCGACCAGCTGCTCGAGCGCGTGGCCAACCGCCTCGTGACCTGCATCCGCCAGGGTGACACGGTCGCGCGTTTTGGCGGCGACGAATTTGTGGTGATGCTCGAAGACCTGCACGCCGACTTGACCGCCGCCAGCGACCAGGTGAAAACGGTGTCCGAAAAAATCCTCGCCACCCTGAACCTGCCGTTTGAACTCTTGGGCAAAACACACTACAGCACCCCGAGCATCGGCATCGCGGTGTTTTGCGGCCAGGTCGATGGGGTTGATGAGCTGCTCAAGCGTGCTGACCTGGCGATGTACCAGGCCAAGTCGGCCGGGCGCAACACCCTGCGCTTTTTTGACCCCGAAATGCAGGCGGCGGTGACCCAGCGCGCAGCGCTTGAGGTGGACTTGCGCCATGGCCTGGAGCGCGGCGAGCTGGTGCTGCACTTCCAGACCGTGGTGAGCCACCAGGGCCGCGTCACCGGCGTGGAAGCGTTGGTGCGCTGGCACCACCCGCAGCGCGGCCTTGTGCCACCCAATGAATTCATTCCGGTGGCCGAACAGACCGGGCTGATTTTGCCGATTGGCCAGTGGGTGCTCAAGACCGCCTGCGCGCAACTGGTGGATTGGGCGCAAGACCCGCTCACCCAGTACCTCACGCTCTCCGTCAACATCAGCGCGCGGGAGTTTCACGAGCCTGATTTTGTGGCCGAAACCATGCGCCTGATCAAACAAAGCGGCGCCACCGCCAACCTGCTGAAACTGGAGTTGACCGAAAGCCTGTTGATCGGCGACATCCAGGATACTCGCAAGAAAATGGGCCAGCTTCGCGAAATGGGCGTGCGTTTCGCGCTCGACGATTTCGGCACTGGTTATTCCTCGCTCTCGTACCTGCGCCAGTTGCCGCTGGACGAGCTCAAGATCGACCAGTCTTTCGTGCGTGACGTGTTGACTGACCCCAATGATGCAGCCATTGCCAAGACCATCATCGCGCTGGCGCACAGCCTGGGTCTGTCGGTGGTGGCCGAAGGGGTGGAGACGGTTGGCCAGCGCGAGTTTCTGGCGCGCCACGGCTGCGAGTCGTTTCAGGGGTATTTGTTTGGCCAGCCGCTGCCGGTGGCCGAGATCAACCTGGCGGACCTGGCGATCAGTTTTGTTGCCACCGAGTCCGAGTCGCTGAACCTGAGCCTGCTGTAGACCTGCTGGCGCTCAGGCGCCGAAATGTTCAGGCGCCGCGCGGCAAACTCAATTTTGATTTTTCGGCCGCGCCTTTGTCCGCCACGCCGGCGAACTTGCTGTATTTGGCCAGGAGCGGCACCAACTGGGCGTAAATTTTCGGGCAGCCCGCCAGACACTCCTTGTGCTCCATGAAGTCCGCTTCGCCCGTGAAATTGCCGACCAGGCCGCCGGCCTCTGTGACCAGCAGCGAGCCGGCTGCCATGACCCAGATTTGCAGCCCGGCTTCAAAAAACGCCTCGGTGCGGCCGGCCGCCACGTAGGCGAGGTCGAGCGCGGCAGCGCCCGGGCGGCGCAGGCCGGCGCAACGCGGCATCACCTCGGCCATCATGGCAAGGTAAGTCTGGAAATCGTCGCCGGGCCGAAACGGGAAACCGGTGGCAATCAGGCTTTCGGTCATGCGGATGCGTTTGGAGACGCGGATGCGCCGGTCGTTCAAAAACGCGCCGCGCCCCTTGGTGGCGGTGAACAGGTCATTGCGGGTGGGGTCATACACCACCGCCTGCTCGACCTTGCCTTTGACGGCCAGCGCGATGCTCACGCAGTACACCGGCAGGCCGTGGATGAAGTTGGAGGTGCCGTCGAGCGGGTCGATGATCCAGACGAAGTCGGAGTCTTTCGCGCCGTGTTCACGCCCCGATTCTTCCGCCAGGATGCCGTGCCCGGGGTAGGCCGTGAGCAGGGTTTCAATGATGATGGCTTCAGCCGCCTTGTCCACCTCGGTGACGAAATCGTTCACCTGCTTTTGCGAAACGCGGACGGATTCAACGTCGAGCGCGGCGTGGTTGATGATTTTCCCGGCTTCGCGGGCGGCCTTGACGGCCACGTTGACCATCGGGTGGAGATTGGGAGACGGCATGAATTTTTAAGAGGAAGAGCGTCGACGATGGCCAGGCGATGCCGGCAGCGACAATGCAGCCATTTTAACCGGCCTGC
>JANMMR010000538.1:0-15208 GCA_031373455.1 Rhodoferax sp. | reverse complement strand
CCAGCCGGGTTTGAACGCTTCGAGCGCGTGATTGAATTGGTCGGAACGGACGAGGCCGACAAACACGCCGCACGGACGCGCTGGAAACACTATGCTTCACGTGGTTATGCCATGGTTCGCCATGACGTGTCTGGCAGTACGGGGTGAGTTTCGAAGCGCTGACACAATGAACACGCCTGTTTCGCCCATGCCCGCTGCGCCCAAAAACCTTCCGAGGTTTTTGCCAACCTTGACCGAGGTGGTGCACATACCGGTTGCGACGCCGGTTGCGGGTGAAGCCGCCATCAGTGCCGATGACATCATCGACCGGGTCATGCTCCGTCTTGACGGCCCGCTTCAAGGGGCTTTGCAGGCCGTTCTCGGAACCCTGGTGGTCGAAAAAATGCGGGAGTTGGAGCCGCGAATCCGTGACGAGGTGGACCGGGTGGTGCGCCTCGCCGTAGAGGACGCTATTGCCCAGGAATTCGACCTGCCGCAAACGCCGCAAAGCCCCGCAGGTTGACGCGACGCAGGCGTTCAGGCTTGGTATCTTCCCTACGGCTACAGAGCGCTTTTTTGAGCTATCCTGCGGCCCGTGGAATTCAATCATTCACAAGAACGGGCTTCCCGGTCTTAATTTTGGAGTTGATTATGCAAATGAAATTGAAAGTAACAGTTGCCGCCGCATTGACCGCCGCTGCTGGCGTTGCCCTCGCGCAAGACATGGTTGTGAAGATTGGCCACGTGGCCCCAATCTCCGGCCCACAGGCAGCCTATGGCAAAGACAATGAAAACGGCGCGCGCATGGCCATCGAAGACCTGAACGCGGCTGGTGTCACCATTGGCGGCAAAAAAGTCAAGTTCGAGCTGGTCGCCGAAGATGACGCCGCCGATCCCAAACAAGGCGCCGCCGTGGCGCAGAAGCTGTGCGACGCCAAAGTTGCCGGTGTGGCTGGCCACTTGAATTCGGGCACGACGATTCCTGCTTCCAAGGTGTACAACGACTGCGGCATTCCGCACATCACGCCTTCTGCAACCAACCCCAACCTGACCAAGCCCGGCTACAAGACCACGTGGCGCCTGCTCGCCAATGACAACGCCCTGGGCGCTGGATTGGCCTTTTACGCGGCTGACGCCCTCAAACTCAAGCGCATCGCGGTAATCGACGACCGCAGCGCCTATGGTCAAGGCGTGGCAGAGGTGTTCAAGAGGACTGCTGCTGCCAAGGGCATCACGATCGTTGACGAACAGTTCACCACCGACAAGTCGGTCGACTTCATGTCCATCCTGACCGCCATCAAGTCCAAAAATCCGGACGGCGTGTTTTTCGGTGGCATGGACCCTCAAGCCGGCCCGATGCTGCGCCAGATGGAACAGCTCGGCCTGACCAACGTCAAGTATTTCGGTGGCGACGGCATCTGCACCAACGACCTGATCAAGCAATCCGCTGGTGCCAAGACGCTGGACAACGTGATTTGTGCTGAAGGTGGTGCTTCATTGGCCAAAATGCCCGGCGGCGACGCCTGGATGAAGCGTTATGAAGCCAAATACCCCAAGCAGTTCCAGGTTTACAGCCCGTACGTTTATGACGCGGTGCACGTGCTCGTGGACGCCATGAAACGCGCCAACAGTGCTGACCCGAAGGTTTATGGCCCGATGATTGGCGCCACCAACTACAAGGGCATCACCACCACAGTGCAATTCGAGACCAATGGCGAGTTGAAAAACCCCGCCATGACGCTCTACACCTACAAGGGTGACAAAAAGATTGCCTTGAACTAAAACGTTCCAGCACACTGAAAAAGCCACCCTTGGGTGGCTTTTTTCATGACAGGAAAGCGCGGCTGAGGAAATGCTGGCGCATGCTCAGCTAAAATACGCCGCACTGGAGAGGTGGATGAGCGGTTTAAGTCACACGCCTGGAAAGCGTGCGAGGGGTAAAACCCTCCGCGGGTTCGAATCCCGCCTTCTCCGCCAGAAATTAACCCCGCAACGTCAAAGCGTTGCGGGGTTTTATTTTTGGACCGACTGCACCATTTTCATGGCCGACGTGATCAAGGTCGAGACTTCCAGCATGTTGCTGGGCACCACCAGTGTGGTCGTGGCATCCGCTGCCACTTTGGAATAGGCCTCGATCGACCTTTCGGCCACCTTCAATTGCACCGCCTGTTCGCCGCCTGGCTGGCGGATGGCGGCGGCAATGCGCTCAATGGCGCCTGCCGTTGCGTCGGCGACGGCAGTAATCGATGCCGCTTCACCTGCCGCCTTGTTGATCACTGCCTGTTTTTCACCTTCTGAGCGGGCGATGAAGGCCTCACGCTCACCCGTGGCGATATTGATCTGCTCCTGGCGGCGGCCTTCCGAGGCAGCGATCAATGCGCGTTTTTCGCGCTCCGCCGTGATCTGAGCCTGCATGGCGTGCAAGATTTCCTTCGGTGGCGTGAGGTCCTTGATCTCATAACGCAACACCTTCACGCCCCAGTTGAGCGCCGCTTCGTCGATCGCCTGGACCACCTGGGCATTGATGATGTCGCGCTCCTCAAAGGTCTTGTCGAGTTCGAGTTTGCCAATGACCGAACGCAAAGAGGTTTGTGCCAGCTGCGAAATCGCAATGATGTAGTTGCTCGAACCATAACTGGCGCGCATGGCGTCTGTCACCTGGAAATACAGGATGCCGTCTACCTGCAATTGGGTGTTGTCGCGGGTGATGCACACCTGGCTGGCGATATCCAGCGGAATCTCCTTGAGCACGTGTTTGTAGGCAACCTTGTCGACAAACGGAATCAGGAAGTTCAGGCCCGGTGTCAGGGTCTGGTGGTATTTGCCCAAGCGCTCGACCACCCAAGCATGCTGCTGGGGCACGACCTTGATCGACTGGGTCACAAAAATTGCTGCGATGATGAGCAAAACAAGAGCGGTTGTCATGGGTTCCTTCAGGTGTGATTGCGCCAGGCTTTCGGCCAGGGCGGAGTGACATTGAGTTGTTTTTGATTCAGATTTTTTCGACGATCAGCCGGTTGCCCACCACTTCGACAATCCGGTGCGTTCCCGATGTGGGCGCCGCACCCGGCTTCAGGGCGACGCTCCACTTGGCGCCCCGGTAGGTCACGTGGGCCGTGCCGTCAAACTGCCAGGCGCCAACGTGCACGGTTTCGCCAATATCGAGATTGACGTCCCGGTTTTCACTGGCCTGGGCGGGATGGACTCGTTTGCCGCGAACCGCGCGCAGGACAAATACCGAAGCGCCTCCTGTAACCGCGGCTATCACCATCTGCAAGGCCAGGCCAAAACCCAAATGCGCCGCCACGGCCGCTGCAGCAAGCCCCACCGCCAGCATCAGCAGATAAAAGGTACCCGTCACCAGTTCGATGGCGACGGCGCCACCGGCCAGCAGCCACCAGATGGAAGATTGAGCCAATGTGTTCATGGAGCCACATTTTGTGTCATAACCGGGCAAACGCAAGGGTCCACCCCGTCAGCAGGGCGATATTTCCTTACACTTCGCGCCTGTTTCGCTTTTTAAGTCGCCGAAAGTCCGCCATGAAATTCCGTTTTCCCATTGTCATCATTGACGAAGACTTCCGTTCCGAGAACACCTCAGGTCTGGGCATTCGGGCGCTCGCGCAGGCCATCGAGAGTGAAGGCTTTGAAGTGCTGGGTGTGACCAGTTACGGCGACCTGAGCCAGTTTGCGCAGCAGCAAAGCCGCGCCAGCGCGTTTATTTTGTCAATTGACGACGAAGAGTTCACGCCTGGCCCGGATCTTGACCCGGCTGTCCTGAACCTGCGCCATTTCATCGAAGAGGTGCGACGCAAAAACCTCGACGTGCCGATTTATGTCTACGGTGAAACCAAAACCTCGCGGCACATCCCCAACGACATCCTGCGCGAACTGCACGGCTTCATCCACATGTTTGAAGACACGCCCGAGTTTGTGGCGCGGCACATCATCCGCGAGGCAAAAAGTTACCTCGAAGGCGTGCAGCCGCCGTTTTTCAAGGCTCTGTTGGACTACGCCGAAGATGGCTCGTACTCCTGGCACTGCCCCGGCCACTCGGGCGGTGTGGCGTTTTTGAAGAGCCCGGTGGGGCAGATGTTCCACCAGTTTTTTGGCGAAAACATGCTGCGCGCCGACGTCTGCAATGCCGTTGAAGAACTCGGCCAGTTGCTCGACCACACTGGCCCAATTGCCGCGAGCGAACGCAATGCCGCGCGTATCTTCAATGCCGACCACTGCTTCTTTGTGACCAACGGCACCTCTACCTCGAACAAGATGGTTTGGCACCACACCGTGGCGCCGGGCGACGTGGTGGTGGTAGACCGCAATTGCCATGTCTCCATCTTGCACGCCATCATCATGACCGGCGCGATACCGGTGTTCCTCAAACCCACACGCAACCACTTTGGCATCATTGGCCCGATCCCCAAGAGTGAGTTCGAGCCTGCGGCGATCCGGGCCAAAATCGCCGCCAATCCGCTGTTGAAGGGCGTCGACGCCAGCCTGATCAAGCCCAGGGTGTTGACGATTACCCAGTCCACCTATGACGGTGTGTTGTACAACACCGAAACCATCAAGGGCCTGCTCGACGGCTACGTCGACAACCTGCATTTTGACGAAGCCTGGCTGCCGCACGCCGCCTTTCACCCGTTTTACGGCACCTACCACGCGATGGGCAAAAACCGCGAGCGTCCCAAAGAGGCTGTGGTGTATGCCACACAATCGATCCACAAACTGCTGGCCGGCATCAGCCAGGCCAGCCACGTGCTGGTGCAGGATTCACAAACCGTGAAATTGGACAAACACCTCTTCAACGAGGCGTATTTGATGCATACCAGCACCTCGCCGCAATACAGCATCATCGCCAGTTGCGACGTTGCTGCAGCCATGATGGAGCCACCCGGAGGCACGGCCCTGGTGGAAGAAAGCATTGCGGAAGCGCTGGATTTCCGCCGCGCCATGCGCAAGGTCGATGAAGAATATGGCGACGACTGGTGGTTCAAGGTCTGGGGGCCGGACAAACTGGTGGACGAGGGCATTGGCCGGGCCGACGCTTGGGTCATCAAGGGTGAAGCGCCCAATGCCAAGGCCGGCGTCAACTGGCACGGTTTTGGCAAGATGGCACCGGGCTTCAACATGCTTGACCCGATCAAGGCCACCATCGTCACGCCGGGCATGGACCTCAAAGGCACCTTCGCGCCCACCGGCATTCCGGCCAGCATCGTCACAAAATTTTTGGCAGAACACGGCGTGGTGGTCGAAAAAACCGGCCTGTACAGCTTTTTCATCATGTTTACCATTGGCATCACCAAGGGCCGCTGGAACAGCATGTTGACCGCCTTGCAGCAGTTCAAAGACGACTATGCCAAAAACCAGCCGATGTGGCGCATCTTGCCCGAGTTCTGCCAGCAGCACCCCAAATACGAGAAGATGGGCCTGGCCGATCTGTGCCAGCACGTGCACGCGCTCTACGCCAAATACGACATCGCCCGGCTCACCACCGACATGTACCTGAGCGACCTGCAACCTGCGATGAAACCCAGCGATGCTTACGCGCACATCGCGCACCGCAAGACCGAACGGGTTGAGATTGACAACCTGGAAGGCCGCATCACCGTGGGCCTGGTCACGCCTTACCCGCCCGGCATTCCGCTGTTGATTCCGGGCGAAGTGTTCAACCGGAAAATTGTGGATTACCTCAAGTTTTCCCGCGAGTTCAACGCGCAGTGTCCGGGTTTTGAGACCGATATCCACGGCCTGGTGGAAGAGGAAGGCGCTGACGGCAAGACGCATTACTACGCCGATTGCGTCAAGGCTTGACAGGGCGCATGGGTCGCCAGCGCCCTTTGCGCCCGGCTTGATCCAGATCAAAGCGCCAATCCGAGGGGTGCCTAGAGTGAAGCCATTGCCGAGCTTCACCAGAAAGGCGCCACCATGCATTTCGGAACCCTCCCCGCCGTACTGGCATTTTGCGTTGCGCTGACCGCCTGTTCGCCGGGCCAACCCACCGATTCACAAACTGCGGCAAAGCCTGTCGCGGGTGGCGCGTCCGGCGCGGACCAAGGGTCCCCTCAGGGTGAACCCATCAAGGCGGTGCTGACGAGCCCGCCCAACGTACCGGCCGCGACCGGACGCAAGGCGCCTGCAAAAGTGATCGTCGAGCTGGAAGTGCGCGAGTTGGAAAAGGAAATCTCCGAAGGTGTGCGCTACACCGTCTGGACGTTTGGTGGCACGGTGCCTGGCAGCTTTATCCGCGTGCGCCAGGGCGACACCGTGGAATTCCACCTTAAAAACCACCCGGACTCAAAGATGCCGCACAACATCGACCTGCACGGCGTCACGGGTCCAGGTGGCGGTGCGGCATCGAGCTTCACCGCGCCGGGGCGCGGCTCGCAGTTCACCTTCAAGGCGCTGAATGCGGGACTTTACGTGTACCACTGCGCTACGGCACCTGTAGGCATGCATGTGGCCAACGGCATGTATGGGCTGATTTTGATCGAGCCGCCCGAAGGCCTCGCGCCGGTAGACAAAGAGTTCTACGTGATGCAGGGCGACTTCTACACAGCCGGAAAATACCGCGAAAAGGGACTCCAACCGTTTGACATGCAAAAGGCGATTGACGAGCGGCCTACCTACGTGTTGTTTAACGGTTCCGAATCAGCGCTCACGGGCGACAACGCGCTCAAGGCCAAGGTGGGTGAAAAGGTGCGGCTCTACATTGGAAACGGCGGGCCGAATCTGGTGTCGAGCTTCCACGTGATCGGGGAGATTTTCGACAAAGTATGGTTTGAAGGCGGCAGCAAGTTCCAGGAGAACGTGCAGACCACCCTGATCCCGGCCGGCGGCGCAGCCATTGCCGAGTTCAAGACCGAAGTGCCCGGCACCTACGTGATCGTGGACCACTCGATCTTTCGCGCCTTCAACAAAGGTGCCTTGGGCATGATGAAGATCGAAGGCCCCGAAAACAAGGCAATCTACTCCGGCAAGGAAGTCGATTCCACGTACCTGGGCGATCGCCAATCCGACATGAGCAGCGTGGCCGTTGCCACCAAGGCGGCTGCTGCCGGCGCGCTCACGCTGGAGATGCAGGTGAAGGCCGGCGGGGCCCTGTACAACGGCACTTGCTCAGTGTGCCACCAGGCCAGTGGCGAAGGTCTTGCGGGTGTGTTTCCACCGCTGGCCAAGTCTGACTACCTGACGGGCGACAAAACCCGGGCCATCGGCGCGGTGCTCAACGGCCTGAGTGGTCCGATCAAGGTCAACGGCAAAGACTACAACTCCGTCATGCCGCCGATGAGCCAATTGGCAGATGACGAAATTGCCAACATCCTTGCCTTTGTGGGTAACAGCTGGGGCAACACTTTGGGCGCGTTCAGCGCTGAGCAGGTGGCCAAGGCACGCGCCAGCACGCCCCGGCCCAAAGGGGCGGCCCATTGACCCCATTGGTTTCAATGACCGTCCGGGTCTTGCTGCTGGCGCTGTGCGCCGGGGCTACCGTTGCTGCGACCCGTCCAGCGCCGGCGTACACCAGGGTGGCGGGCGGCAGTTTTCTGAGCCTGTTGCCGCCCGACGGCAAACAGGGCAAAGCGGCGGTGGCGGACTTCTCGATGCGTGTCCTGCCGGTCAGCAACGCAGAATTTGCCCGGTTTGTAAATGCCCACCCGGCGTGGCGGCGAGAGCGCGTGGCAGGAAGCACAATGGCGGACGCGCAGTACCTGCAAGCTTGGCCGTACGACGCTGCGCCCTCCCAGGCGCAACTGTCACAACCGGCCACCACCGTGAGCTGGTTTGCCGCCCAAGCCTATTGCGAAGCTGAGAGAGCCCAGCTGCCAACGTGGCACCAGTGGGAGTACGCGGCTGCCGCTGACGCAACGCGGCGCGACGCGCGTGCCGACCCTGGTTGGCGCGCCCGCATCCTGGACTGGTATGGCCAAACTTCCAAAACGCTCCCCGGTGTGGGAAGCACTGCGAAAAATCTCTACGGCGCGCAGGATTTGCATGGCGTGATCTGGGAATGGGTGGACGACTTTGGCGCGCTTATGGTCAGCGGCGACAACCGCACCCAGGGCGACCCGGACGTGGTGCGCTTTTGCGGCGCCGGCGCCATCTCGGCCACTGACCGGGAAAATTACCCGGTGTTGATGCGCATGGCAATGTTGTCGTCTCTGAGCGCTGCGAGCACCAACCGCAACCTCGGGTTTCGCTGCGTGCGCAACCCCGCCAAGACACTGAAAAGGGCAAGGCCATGAACGCACAACCATCGCGCCGCGCGCTGCTTCTGGGCGGTTCCGCATTGCTGATCTCCGCTGTTTCAGAGCCTCTTTATGCCGGAGTTCGTTCTGGGGCAGATACCGCTGCGTTGCCGCGCGACTCGGTCTACCAGCTGGAGGCCACCTTGACCGACCAGGATGGCCACACCCTCCAATGGCGCGACACACCCGCTGAACACACAGGGCCGCGCATCGTCGGGATGTTCTACAGCAGTTGCGACATGGTTTGCCCCATGCTTTTTGAAACCATCAAGATCATTGAAAGCCGCTTGCCGGAGAAGGCGCGCAATCGATTGCGGGTTGATTTGATCTCGTTCGATCCGACGCGTGACGACGTGCCGACCCTCAAAAAAACCGCGGCTCAGCGCGCGGGCGACGAGAGGCGCTGGCGCCTGTACCGCCCGCAGCCAGCCGATGTTCGCAAGGTGGCTGGGGTGTTGGGCGTGCAATTCAGGCGCCTGGCCAGCGGTGAATTCAACCATTCCACACCCATGATCCTGCTGGATGTGCAAGGTGTGGAAATCACGCGTTCGGAAACGCTTGGGAAACCAGACGCCGCTTTTGTCAAAGCGATCGAAAAGGCGCTTTCCGCGTGAAACGCCGTGCAGCCCGGAGGCAAGTGAGAAAAGTAACGAAAATCAATTAAGTGAGCAATTAATTGATTATTTTCGTGACTTCAACGTTAATTTTTTCATTGAATGATTGTAAAAATACGTTTTTCTAAAATTCTGATATTCGACGATGTCGCAGACCAACTTGCCGAAGCCACCATGCACATCGATGTAGTTTCCCAATGACGCCAACATCGATCCTATTGTTTCGCGGATTGCGTGTGGGCCTCAACTGTGTAAGACTCATTGCAGCTTGCTGAAACGGGTCGTTTTTGCCCAACTGCAGCGGATCGCCGGGTGAATCGGGAGCGAGTTGTGTACAAGTTTTTACGGGTTTGGGGTTGCGCCATGGCGCCAGCCGCGCTGGCCGTGATGCTCGCGGCTTGTCAAAACAAAACCAGCGACAGTTTTCCCGGGTACGCCGAAGGCGAATTCGTTCGCTTGTCTGCGCCGATCGGCGGCACGCTGGCCAAGGTGAACTTCCGCGCCGGCGACGCGGCGGCACCTGCTGCGGTGGCCTTTGTGCTGGAACAGGAAGCCGAGCGCGCTGCCCACGAGGAGGCCGGGTTCCGGGTGGCCCGATTGCAAGACCAGGTCGTCAACTTGCGCCAGGGCAAACGACCCGACGAACTCGCCGCGCTGAGGGCCCAGCTCGGGCAGGTGCAAGCTGCGCTGGATTTGTCGCGCGCAGAACTCGCCCGCAACGAGCGGCTTGTGGCGCAGCAATTTGTGTCTCCTGCCAGCCAGGACGCCCTGCGCGCTGCGGTGGCCCGTGACCAGGGCCGCGTGACCGAGCTCAATGCCCAGATCCGCCAGGCCTTGCAAGGCGCCCGTGTGCCTGAAATCAGTGCCGCCTCGCAAGACGTGAATGCGGCCAAATCCCAGCTGGAGCAGGCGCAATGGCGTCTGGATCAAAAAACACAACGCATTCCTGCCGCTGCCCAGGTGGTGGAGGTCTTGTTCCGGGAAGGCGAATGGGTGCCTGCGGGCGCGCCGGTCTTGACGCTCTTGCCGCCTGAGAACATCAAGGCGCGGTTTTTCCTGCCGCAACCCCAACTGGGCACCATCGCCATCGGGCAGGCGGTGACGCTGAGCTGCGACGGCTGTGGTGCACCCATCGCGGCCACGGTCAGTTTCATTGCCCAGGAGGCCGAATACACGGCGCCGATCATCTATAGCCGCGAGAACCGGGCCAGCCTGGTGTTCATGGTGGAGGCGCGGCCGGGGCCGACCGACGCGCGCCGGCTCCATCCAGGCCAGCCGCTGGAGGTGCGGCCGGTGGGGCTGGCACGCCCGGCAAACCCGGCAGGCCAGTCACCGGCCAAACCATGACCCCCGGCGCCGCGCAAACCGCCCCTGCAGGCGCACTGATTGACGTTCGCGGCCTGACCAAGCGGTATGGCGACCGGGTGGTGGTCGACCACTTTGACATGAACGTGCAAAAAGGCCGCATTTACGGCTTTCTGGGCCCCAATGGAAGCGGCAAGACCACCACCATACGCATGTTGTGTGGCCTCCTCACGCCGGACGCGGGCGAAGGCACCTGCATGGGCTACAACATCCGCACGCAAGCCGCCTTGATCAAACGCGAAGTCGGCTACATGACCCAACGCTTCGGCCTGTATGAAGACCTGACGATCGAGGAAAACCTCGATTTCATCGCCCGCGTTTACGGCGTGCGCGAGCGGCCGCAAAAAGTGCTTGCCACGTTGGAGCGGCTTGGGCTGGCCACACGCAAAGACCAGCTGGCTGGCGCCTTGTCAGGCGGCTGGAAACAACGCCTGGCACTGGCCGCCTGCCTGATCCACGAGCCGCGGCTGCTGCTGCTTGACGAACCCACCGCCGGGGTGGACCCGGCCGCCCGGCGCGACTTTTGGGACCAGATCCACGAGCTGGCTGCCGCGGGCCTCACGGTGCTGGTTTCAACCCACTACATGGACGAAGCCGAGCGTTGCCACGAACTCACCTACATCGCCTACGGCAAATTGCTCACGCGCGGCACCGTGGCCGAGGTGATTGCCGGCGCCAAGCTGGTGACCTGGGCGGTCAGCGGGCCGCAGTTGGCCCTGGTGGCCCAGCACCTGCGCGCAGCGCCCGGCATTCGCAGCGTGGCGCCCTTTGGCAACACCTTGCATGTGAGTGCGTCAGAAGTGGCGGCGGTCGAGGCGGCGCTGGCCGGGTTGCCGTTTGAGAACATCGAAGCCGGGCCGATCAGCGCCAGCCTGGAGGACGTGTTCATCGCCTTGATGCAGGACGCCAAAGACAATTTTGCCGGGGCCGTGTCATGAGCTGGCAGCGCTTTTTGGCGATCCTTATCAAGGAGATGCGCCAGGTGCGGCGCGACCGCCTCACCTTTGGCATGATGGTCGGCGTGCCCATCATCCAGCTGCTGTTGTTCGGATTTGCCATCAACAGCGACCCCAAACACCTGCCCGCTGCGATCCTGGTGTCCGACCAAAGCGAGTTCTCGCGCAGTTTTGTCGCCGGGCTGGAAAATTCGAATTATTTCCGCGTTACCCACCGACTCGAGAGTGAAGCCCAGGGCGACGCCTTGCTGGCCAGCGGCGCGGTGCAGTTCGTGCTGGTGGTGCCGGCCGGGTTCTCAACCCGGTTGCAGCGCGGCGAGCACCCGGCCATGCTGCTGGCCGCGGACGCGAGTGACCCGGCCGCCACCGGCAATGCCATCGCCGCCTTGAACGGCATTGGCCAGCGCGCCATTGGCCGCGATCTGGTGGGCCCGCTGGCGCACCTGCGCGAGAACCGGGCCGCCTTTGACGTGCGCGTGCAGCGCCGCTACAACCCAGACGGCCTCTCCAGTTACAACGTGATCCCCGGCCTCATCGGCGTGATCCTGACCATGACCATGGTGATGATGACCTCCCTGGCCATGACGCGCGAACGCGAGCGCGGCACCATGGAGAACCTGCTCGCCACACCGGCGCGGCCCCTGGAGGTGATGCTGGGGAAAATCGTGCCCTACATCCTGATCGGTTACGTGCAGGTGACGGTGATCCTGCTGGCGGCGCGTTTGCTGTTTGACGTGCCGATGGTCGGCAGCCTCGGGCTGCTTTCGGCGGTGCTGGTGTTGTTCATCGCGGCCAACCTGGCGGTGGGATTCACCTTCTCGACCATCGCCCGCAACCAGCTGCAGGCCATGCAATTGACGTTTTTCTTCTTTCTGCCCTCGATGCTGCTCACCGGTTTCATGTTCCCGTTTCGTGGCATGCCCACTTGGGCGCAGGCGATTGGCGAGGCATTGCCGTTGACGCATTTCCTGCGCGTGGTGCGCGGCATCATGCTCAAGGGCAATGGATTGGCGGAAGTGCTGGGGCACCTGTGGCCGATCGCGCTTTTCATGCTTATCGCCGGCAGCGTGGCCATGCTGCGTTACCGGCAGACGGTGGACTGAGCGGATAATTTTGGCAATCAAACATACCCACTTTGGGTACGTTTGGTTGATTTTTGAGGAAAAATGCCGAAGTTGAGAGGTTTTTCGGCTACCAAGTCACGCAAAATGGCCGTTTATTGCTATACATATTATAGCAATCAAGCCGCCGGTCAAGGCGCCATTCAAACTGCCGGTGTTTCTGCAATCCCGCCCACCACCTGGCTGAAACCACCGTCTACATAGGTGATCTCAGCCGACACACCTGCCGCCAGATCGCTGAGCAGGAAGGCAGCAACATTGCCCACGTCGTCAATCGTCACGTTGCGGCGGATTGGTGAGGTCTCGGCCACCACGCTCAAAATTTTGCCGAATCCCTTGATGCCGCTGGCCGCCAGGGTTTTGATCGGCCCGGCGCTGATGCCGTTGACGCGCATGCCTTTGGGGCCCAGCGATTCCGCCAGGTAACGCACCGAGGCTTCGAGTGAAGCTTTGGCCAGGCCCATGGTGTTGTAGTTGGGCACGGTGCGCATCGCGCCCAGGTAAGTGAGGGTGAGCAGGGCGGATTTCGGGTTGAGCATGGGCAAGGCCGCCTTGGCCATGGCCGGGAAGCTGTAGGCGCTGATGTCGTGGGCGATTTTGAAGCCTTCACGCGAGAGGCCATCCAGAAAATCGCCGGCAATGGCTTCGCGCGGCGCGTAACCGATGGCGTGCACAAAGCCGTCAAAGCTGGGCCATGTGCTGGACAGGTCTTTGAACAGCGCTGCGATTTGTTCGTCGGAGCCGACGTCGCAGTCAAAAATCAGCGTCGAGCCAAAGTGGCCTGCAAACTCGGTGATGCGCTCCTTGAAGCGCTCGCCCACGTAGCTGAAGGCCAGATCGGCGCCCTCGCGGTGGCAGGCTTTGGCGATGCCGTAGGCGATCGAGCGGTTTGACAACACGCCGGTGATCAGCAGTTTTTTGCCAGTGAGAAAGCCCATGAATGCCCCTTGATTTCGGATTGGGTGACGCAAGTAGGGCAGAATTGTCGCATGAGGTTTTTGCCGGTTTTGTTGTGGTGTGCCGTGGCGCCTTGCGCTTGGGCCGCGCACGGCTACGCGCTGTGGGGCGATTTGAAGTACCCCGCCAACTTCAGGAACTTTGATTACGTCAACCCCGATGCGCCCAAGGGCGGCGAGTTGCGCCTGGTGAGCAACCTGCGCACGTCTACGTTCGACAAATTCAACCCCTTCACCATCAAGGGCAGCGCCCCGGCTTACCTCTCGGGCCTGATGTTCGACTCGCTGCTGTCGGGCGCGATGGACGAAACCGGCTCGGCGTATGGCCTGCTGGCCGGCGACGTTGAGGTCGCCCCAGACGGTCTCTCGGCCACTTTCAAGATCCGCCCCGAGGCGCGTTTTCACAATGGCGACCCGGTGCTGGCGGCAGACGCCAAACACAGCTACGACACGCTCATGGGCAAGTACACCTCGCCCCAGTACAAAACGGTGCTGGAGGATGTGGCCGGCATGGATGTGATCGACGAGCGCACGCTTAAGTACCGCTTCAAGAAGCCGAACCGCGAATTACCGCTCACCGTGGGCGGCTTGCCCGTGTTCAGCCGCAAATGGGGCGCTGAGCTTGATCCCAAAACCGGCAAACAAAAAACCTTCGACCAGGTGGTGATGGACGTGCCCATCGGCAGCGGCCCCTACAAAATCGGCCCGGTGAAGTTTGGCAAGGACATCACCTACGCGCTGGACAAAAACTACTGGGCCAAAGACCTCAACGTGCGCCGCGGCTCCAACAACTTTGAGAAGATCACCGTCAAGATCTACAAAGACAATACCGCGCGGCTCGAAGCGCTCAAGGCCGGCGAGTTTGACCTGATGCGCTTTTTCTCGGCCGGCGACTGGGCGCGCCGCGTTACCGGCCGCAAGTTTGACACCGGCGAGCTGGTCAAGGCCGAGTTCAAACACAGCTTGCCCTCGGGCTACCAGAGTTATGTGCTCAACACGCGGCGCGAGCAGTTCAAGGACGTGCGGGTGCGAGAGGCTCTGGGCCTGGCGGTGGACTACGAATACATGAACCGCCAGATGTTTTACAACGCCTACCAGCGTGTCTCGGGCATGTTTGGCAACACCGAATGCCAGGCCAAAGGCCTGCCCGGCCCCGAGGAGCTGGCGCTGCTTGAACCGCTGCGCGCGCAGGTTCCGGCGGCCGCCTTCGGGCCGATGTTTGTGCCGCCGCGCACCGATGGCGAGTCTTCCTTGCGCGAGAACCTGCGCCGGGCGCGTGAACTGCTGAAACAGGCCGGCTGGGAGTTCAAGGATGGCGCGTTGCGCAATGCCCAGGGAGCGGCTTTCGTGATGGAGTACCTCGACAGCAGCGAAGGCGGCGTGCGCACGCTCACACCCTGGATGCGCAACCTTGAAAAACTCGGCATCCGCCTGAGTTTCCGGCCGGTGGACTTTGCCCTCTTGCAGCAACGCTGGCAGAAATTCGAGTTTGATTTGACCACCGTGGCCTACCAGGGAACCCACAGCCCGGGGCAGGAATACGCAGATATTTTTGGCTCCAAGGCGGCCGATGTTGAAGACTCGGGCAATATGTCCGGCATCAAAAGCCCGGCGGTGGATTCACTCATCAACAGCATGACAAATGCCAAAACCAAGGCCGAATTCCTACCGGCCTGCCGGGCGCTGGAGCGTGTCATCGCGCACAGCCATGTGTTGATTCCGCAATGGACAGCCGGCACGCACCGCATCGTCTATAACGCCTGGCGCCTCGAAAAACCCAAAGGCATGCCGCCCTATTCACCCGGCGAAGCATGGGCCATCGACACCTGGTGGGCTAAAAAGCCCGGCACCACGGCTGCGTCAAAATAAGCCATGTTCACCTATATCCTCAAGCGAATTTTGCTGATGCTGCCAACGCTCTTGGGTGTGTTGTTGTTGACGTTCGTGGTCATCCAGTTCGTGCCGGGC